>JABUUR010000087.1 GCA_021443065.1 Fibrobacter sp. | reverse complement strand
TGTCATCCCGGGCTATTTTGCTGTCATCCCGGGCTTGACCCGGGATCTTTAGTTCTTCCCGCGGCGTACGCCCATGAGCTTGTCGCGGACCTGTTCCGTGGTGACCTTGCCGTTGATCTTGATCTTGATTTCAAGACGGGCGATGTAGATGCCGGTTGCCACCAGTCGCCCGTTGTCGTCTCGCATGTTCCAGGCCAGGAACAGCTTGCCCTTGTTTTCGAGGCAGCCGCCGGTCCCGTAGATTTCGTCGGTACACTTGATGGAACCCGAAGTACCGCCTACGTAGCCGCCCAGATGGTCGTAGTAGCGGGTGCGGTAGACCAGGGTTACCGCATTTTCAGAAATCAGGGACTCGCTGCCGCTGCGGAAGTTCTCGATGTTTTCTGTGGTGAGGATTCCGTCCTTGATGGCCTGGATTACCACATCGCTGACGCCCGCCTTCTTAAGGTCTTTTTCTGTGATTGCCCCGGACCTGATCTGTTCAAAGATTTCGTCGTAGCCGGTAACGGTGCCCGGGGTAATCGTCATGGTGGAGTCCCGGCTGTTGTCTATACTCTCCTGAATCAGGTTTTGAATTGCAGTAAGGGTGGCCTTGTCCTTGATCTTGTCCTTGTAGTTTCCTGCGTTGATTTCGCCTTCCTTGATGGACTGGATCACGTTTTCGGGAATGCCGTAGCTTTCGCCGATGACGTCAGTTGCAATGTCTGCAAACAACTGCTGCTCGGCTTCTTCCTTGGTTTTTTCTGTCACATCGTAGGTGGTGTCGGCTTTGGTAGAACCTGTAAGCTTTGCAATGTAGGAATCCAGTTTTGCAATGTCCTTGGTGGTCTGCTCGGCCATGTTCTTGGAAATGTCGAAGTCAATCAAGTTGCCTTGTACGCCAAGTTCGCTACCAACCGCCTGGGCGTCTTTCTTGGTGTCTGTAATCAGGATAGGCTGTGTAATTTCGTCAACTTTCGAAACGATTGGATTGTCCGGGGTGACGTTGATGAGTTTCGGGCTTTCGTTGGAAAGTTCCTGGTCGCCAATGATCGTTACCCAGGGGTTGTTCTTATGGGGATTGTTTCCGTTAAGGTCTGCTGCAAAATTGCCCGGTGTGAACCGCACCTGGTCGCCGTCGGTGGGGAACACGGCATCCAGGGTGGAGGGGCTGAACACCAGCGTGGCGGTCCTGCCGCTGCCGCCCTGCTGCACGGGGGCTTCGGGCTGCTTGTCTTCGCCGTTACGGGGGCAGATGTATTCGAACATCTGGGTGAAGAACGCCTTGCGGGATTCATCGGTGATGGCTTCGCTAAAGGTCAGGGTGAGCTTGCGGTTTCCGTCGCTCATGGTTTCCTTGGTGGCCTTTACGATAATAGGACCGATGCCGTCTTCCACGGGGTCGTTTGTAGTCTTGAGGTGATGGGTATTGCCGTTTTCCTTGTAGGTCACCCATGTAGAAATGTTCCCGGTGTAGAGGCTGCTTTCGCCGCCGGTAAACTGCCTGCTGCCGAACCCGCAAATGGATTCTGCGGTGCATGCGCTCTTCGCGGTAATCGCAATCTTGTTGCCTGCGATTTTCTTGATGTCGCCGCTCCCTATGACTGCGAAGGTTTCGCCGAAGGTGAACTGCACGGAATCGAGGATGTTTGCGTTGTCAAAGTCCTTGTCGAATTCGACGTACAGGCTGTCGCCGCGCCCGTCGCCGTTGCGGTCGCTTATCTTTGCCAAGGTGATCCGTGGGATTGGCGGTTCCACGAAAGAAAGGTTTTTCCAGTAGGAGGTGGTTGCCGCTGTCCCCTTCACGAGAAGGGTGGCGGTTACGGCATCGTTCGCCCTGATGTAGAAGGTGGCCTGAGCCTTGTCGTTCAGCAGCACCTTGGAAATGGGGTTGCCGTCCTTGTCCAGGATGTCGATCAAGGGGCTGGAGGCGCTTACGGTAATCTTTCTGTTGTAGTCGTTGACGGTGGAGTTTTCTTCGAAGAAGGTGATGTTCACCGGGTAGATTTCGTAGGCCAGGTTGCCCACGGTGGCCTGGTTGCCGGTAAGTTCCTTGCCCAATATCTTCCAGTTGTTGTCGGCGAATGCGATGCTTGGAATCGGGTAGGCGGGAATGGTGATTTCGACGGTGGTGGTCTGGCTGGGGTCGGACTTCAAGGTGATTTCCAGGAAGTAGTGGCCGGGGGCCAGGGCGTTTGCCTCGATGATCTTGGCGGAGTCAATGCTGAAGGTAGAATCGCTGGTAATCTTCAAGCCTTCGAAGTGAGTTCCGATGCCCAGTACCTGGGGCTCGTCAAGGTTGCCGCCGGTGAGCCTGAAGGTGGAGGCTCCTCCGGTGGTGTCCACATCGGTATTGTTGGGGTCGTATCCGCAAGAAAGCTTGTTCTTCTTGTTGATTTGCCAAATGTCGTAACTGGTTTCGTTCCCTGTCCTGTTGGAGGTGACGAAGATGGAGGCATCCACCTGCAGGTCGATGGAGGTGCGCATACGGAAGTTGGAGGAACTTGTGTGGCGTTCCACATAGAAAATATGGAAGTCATATTTTTTGCCTTCTACAAGACCCATGGTGTCCAGGTCGACTGCACCCGCAACCTGCTGGTGCTGGCCTCCGATATCCACGGCCAGGCGGTTATCGATAAACACCCACACGTCGTCATCACCGTAGAAGTCGAAGTATTGGCCGGGTACGTATTCAAATTGGGCCTGGATCTTGACGGCAAAGCCGAAGTTATGGTATCCGCCGCTTCCGCTCAGGTGGTCGTAGTAGGGGTTCTTGATGGTTTCTGCCGAGTCCAGGAATTCGAAATCGTCTATAAGGAACATACCGCCCTTGTTCTTTTCGTTACCTTCGGAAATCTTGCTGGAAGAGACTTCCGCCAGCCAGAAACCTTCGTTGTCCATGGAGACATACAGGTCGCGGCAGGTCATGTTGGTGTATTCCACATTGTTCTTCTTGGCTAAAACCTCGGGCAAGAACCACTTGTCCAGATGGGTGGTAAGCTTGCATTCTTCGGGGAATGGATTTGCAGGGACTGGTACGCCGTTGGGACCAAGTTTGTCTTGGACCATGCCCTTCATGTAGCCGTTGCCACGGCTGTCCTTGGCGTTGCTTCCGCCGCATCCACCGGAACCGAAGTCCGCGCTTACGCCATAGGAGGGGTTGCCGTTGCCTTCTTCGCCATCATTGTTACTCGGTCCGTGGAGCCAGTCAAAGACTGTCACGGGGAACTTTTTGAGGGGGCATTCCCCCAGAACTCCAGGGTACTTTGCAAAGACCGCGGGGGCGTCGTTCTTGTAGCCCTGGACCCAGATGGTGTCGGTAAGGGCCGCAATGGAGTCGAGATTCAGGAAAGAGGCGGAGGTGGGTTCCTGTTTTGCAACCATGCCGTCGGCACTTACGTAGGTACGCCCGATGGTCTGCCTGAAATAGACGTTAAGACCGCCTGTTGGAGGATTGAATGCTGCTTCGAACCAACCGCAATAATTCTTGACCTTGGTCATGGTGGCGGTGGAGTCACCGTTTATGTATAGAATGGCGGAAGTATTTGTCCAGGGGGTGAGGAATCGGATGACTTTTTTGCCCGCAGCGCCTGTGGTATTGCCTCCGGGAGTGTTCCCGGTGTTGCCGCCAGGGTTGTTGCCCGTGTTATCTCCGGGTGCGGCACTGACTGTCATGGTGGCGGTCTTTTGGCCGTCTGCGAAAAGATCGCCGGTCTTGGCACTGGCTAAAAGTGTCTTGCAGTTTCTGTCGCTGTAAAGCGATACGTCCACGTCTTGTGCCGTATTGATGGTAATCCTGTAGCCACTCCCCATGGAAGACCGGGATTGCTGGCAACTGCCGTTGCCCACCTTGTAGTAAAGGCTGTTCCCCGTGTATTCCACGTTTAGGGTATAGGAAGAACCGAATTGTGCCATTGCAAAAGAGGCACAAAAGGCAAGAACAAGGGCTGCTCCCTTGAACATGTTTTTAGACCACATCCATCGCTCCTTCTAGAACCTACTGGATCTCCACACCCATGCTTTAAGGTTCCAGGATATTGAAAACAATAATAGTCTTAAAATACCTTATTATGATAAAAATCACAACATGTACACGGCCTGACTATGTAAAAAACCCTATGCAAAAGGCCTTGCATAGAGTTTTTTCGTGTAAAATGTGTTTCGCGGGGGAATTTGTTCCGATTTTTAGAACCGCACCATGTTTCCCTAGTAATCTATGTCAAAGACGTTCAAGCGGCCATGACGCACTCCCCACAGGAAATCCCTGGTGCTGTCGGTGATGATCTTGCTGTTCACCTTGATCCGCAGGACCAGTCTGGCAATGTACACCCCGGTGGCCGCCAGGCGGTTTTCGGAGGAACGCATGTTCCAGGCCAGGTAGAAACGTCCCTTGCTTCCGCGACAGGTCTTGGAGTCGGTATCCGAGAACATGGGGTCGTTGCAGCGTATGGTTCCGGAGTCTTCGTTGACGAACTGGCCAAGGCTGGTGTAGTAAATCGTCTTGTAGTGGAGTTCCGTATGGTTTGCCATGGAGTCTACAATCGCCTGGATCTGGGATTCGCTTCCGTTGGAGTAGTTGTGCACGTTTTGCTGTGTCAACAGGCCGTTCTTGTAGGCGTTGACGATGGCTTCGTCGAGTCCGAACCTCTTTTTCGCCTTGTCTATGCTGAGTTCGCCCCTGCTCACCATGGCGATGATTTCTTCGATGGTATAGGACTGGACCGTTCCGACATCTCCCTTGGCACTTTGGTCGACGTAACTGGGATTAGACTGGATCGCCTTTACGATTTCTGCAATCTCGTTTTCAACCAGTGTGCCCATGTCCAGGTCGCTCAGGTAGTGGCCCTGGGTGCCGTACTTTTCGGCCACCTGGTCCACGGTAAGGGGCTTTTCGCTGTCGATGAACTTGGGGACGGTGGCGTTCTTGCTCTTGATGATTTCGCGGGCTTCCTCAAAGGCGGGGGAGCCGGGGTCAATGGTCACCACGGTGGGGCTGGAAACTGTGATTTTCTGCTCGCCGGTAATCCTTACAAAGGGGTTGTTCTCGTGGGGGCCTACGGCAAGGAGGTCCAGGGCTTCGCCCAGTTGCGATGGCGGTGTGAGGCGCACGGAGTCGCCCACGGCTGGAACCACGTCGGTATCGGAGCCCCTGGGGAACACTAGTTTCCATTCGTTGGCTGGTGTGGTACCGATGTCGCTTGCCTGCTTCACGTTGGAATCCAGAATGTCGGCGTTCCAGCAGTGGAATCTGAAGAGTTCCGTATTTGCGTTCTCGCCGAAAAGGCCTTCGCTGAAGGCGAGTTTCAGCACGGTGTTTCCGTCGGTCAGGTAAGAAATTTCCGCCGCGACGATTACGGGGCCCACCCTGTCGGTAAGGGGGCCTTCTATGGGGAATATGGTGGTCTTGCCGGCATCGTCGGTGTAGGTGTACCAGAGGTTAAGTTTGCCGGTATAGGGCTTGGTAGAGCCTCCGGTGTAGATGGATGTCCCGAAACCTCCGCCGTTCTTGGTGTAGAGCACGGCAACGCTGTCTCCATCATTGTACTTTGCCACGTAACTTGTCGCTGCGGTGTCGCCGTTCATCAGGTACTGTGTGTCGTAGGCGGCCCCGAAGGTGAATTTCAGGTAATCCAAGACGCTTTGGCCGCCAAGGGGCTTGTTGAAATGAATCCAGATACTGTCGGCCCGTCCGTCACCGATGCGGTCGTAAATGTAGGCCACTTCCACCTGGGGCACGGGGGGGACCGCGATATTGATGTTCGTCCAGTCTACGGACTTGTTGGTGGAACCGTCGGTACTGATGGTGAGTGTGCCGTTCACCACTTCGCCAATCGCCTTGACAAAGAAATGTGCATGGCCCTGCGTCAGAACCACTTCGCCAAGGGGGTTGCCCATGGAATCGCAGGGAACCAGGGAGTCGGTGGATGTGGTAATCTTTACGGCAATGTCGTTATAGATGGTGGCCCATTCCTCGGCATACATGATGTTTACGGGGTAAGAACGTCCGGCCCACATCTTTTCGTTCTTGTCCAGGTTGATGGGCAAAGAATCGCTGGAAACGTTACGGCTGACTTCGTTACCCAGGGGGCTCCAGTACTGGGTAAAGTAGGTGGTGTCTTGCGTTTCGAAGTCGATGACCTTATAGCTGGAATCCTTGACGATTGCAAAGGCCAGGTTGGGCAATGCGTAGGGCGGAACGGTAAAGTAGACGTCCTTGTACTCGTCGGGATTTTCCTTGAGGGAAACGCGAACGTAGTAGGTGCCCGGGGGCAGGCTCTGGGCATGTTCAATGGCCTTCAGGTCGATGGTGAGCATGGTAAAGCCGTTCTGCACCTTGATTCCCTTGTAATAGAGGGAGTCCAGGGTTTTCAGTTCCACACCGCCCCTGGGCAGGGATTTTCCGTAAAGCACAAAGTTGGAAGGGCCTCGCTCCGTAGTCTCGTTTTCGGGGCTGCTGGAAAAATCGCAGGCCAGTGCACGTTCGCGGACTATTTGCCAGACCTCCTTCTTGATCAGGTCCGGGTCGCTGGACAAATCCGTAAGGAACATGCTGGCGTCGGAGCGCAGGTCGATGGACGTGCGCATCTTGAAGTTGGATTCCACCTTGTGACGTTCCGCGTAGAAAATATGGAAAGGATAAGTCTGGCCCGGCACCAGGGTGTCGCCCGTGTTCTGGCCGATGGTATCCAGGTTCACCTTGCCGTTGACCCGGTGATGCTGGCCGCCGATGTCCACCACCAGTTTGTTGTTGATGAACACCCACACGTCGTCGTCGCCGAAGAATTCGAACTTTTGCCCGGGAACGTATTCGAACTGGGCCTGCACCTTCATGGTAAAGCCGTAGTTGTGGTTCTCCAGTTTGATTTCCTTGCCGTTTTTGTCGTAGGCGGTGCCGCTCAGTTGGTCGTAATAGGGGTTGGGGATCGAATCGTTACCATTCACCAGGTACTTGAAATCGTCCAGCAGGAACATGCCGTGCTCGGGGCTGTCCAGGTCTTGCTGGCCCAGCCAGAAACCTGCGGTATCGAGAACCAGTTCGAGTTCGCGACAGGTGACGTTGGTGTATGTTTTGCCGTTGGCCTTGACTTCCTCGGGTAAGAACCAGTTGTCCAGATGGTCCGTCAGTTCGCAGTCCTTCGGGAAATTTTGCGCCCGCACGGGAACGCCCTTGGGGCCAAGTTGCGTTTCTACCATGCCGGTCCGCGCGTCGTAGGCACTGTTGGGGCCCTTGCATCCGCCGGTCCCGAAGTCCTGGCTTGTGGTGCCTGCCTGGGAGGTGGCGTTTTCTTCGTCGGAGCCCTTGCCGTGGAGCCAGTCGAACATCATTACCGGGAGTTTTTTTACGGGGCAATCCTTGAGGTTGTCTGGCGGGTATTCGCTGTACAGGTCGGGATAGCCGTGCTTTGCAAGAATCCAGACGGTGTCGCTGCCTACGGCGAGAATGGAATCCAGGTTGATTTCGTCTTCTACGGCGATGGGTTTGCGAGAAATGCCGTCTGCGCCGATGTAGATATTTCCGATAGTTTGTCTAAAAGAAACGTAGGCATCTTTGGGGACGACCTTCGCTGTTGCCTTGAACCAGCCGCAGTAGGGGCTGGCAGAAATCATGGTGTAGTCCTTGCCGTCAATGCTCATGATGGCAGAGGTGTTGTCCCAGGAGGGGAACAACATAAAGACTTTTTCGACGGAGTCCGGCACCACGTATTCCTCGGGCATGGCCGGTAAAACGACGACACCGTTTGCATCTACGGAAATCCAGACCTCGTAAACGGGCTGGTCGGCTTCCTGGTACACGTAGTCCGGGAAAAGTTCTTTCAAGGTGGGGAGCTGGTCGTCGCTGGAATACAGGTAGGATTCGCAGTCCTTTGTATTTTCGGTACAGTTCAAGCCGAAGCGTAAGCGACGTGCGTCGATTGCCGAGGGCTTGAGTCGTTCCTCGGTCAGTTCAACAATGTATGTCCCGTTACGTTGTTTGTCAGCCTCGCGGAACTTGAAGTTCTCTTCGTTGTCTGCGTAATAGAGACCTTCGCCCTTGTAGACCACGTGAACAACGGCCACGGCCTTGTCGGCCGCGTTTGCACAAACAGTAAACAGAGCCAGGCAAAAAACCAAGCCCCGGAAAAGGTTGCTTAACCTCATCCAAATCTCTCCTATAGGTTTCCCTAATCAACCAAAACAAACCAAATAACCCTGCCCTAAAAATAAATTTTTTTAACATAAGCCCAAAGGGGGGTAAAGTTAAAGGTTTGTAAACTTTTGTTGCGGTTGCCTGTTTTTGACAGCGAAACTGCCCATGAGTTTGTCGGGTTTGAATACAAACTAAAATTTGACGACTGGCGTGAATTCTGCGTGATACAAGGCCTGAACGGCACCAATAGGTGGGGACGGACCCGTGATTTACTGTCATCCCGGGCTTGCCCCGGGACCCCACCCCTCCACTTACTTTGTCATCCCGGGCTTGCCCCGGGACCTCGCCACGCCGTCATCCCGGGCTTGCCCCGGGATCTCACCCCACAATGTCATTCTATATTTAAATTAGGTTAAAATTAAACAAAAAGAAAACCGCAGAGCTGGTG
>JABUUR010000450.1 GCA_021443065.1 Fibrobacter sp. | reverse complement strand
GAAAGTCTGGTTGTGTCGGGTTGTCCTGGCTTGCCTTGATGGTTGCAGAAACAAAAAAAATTCCTTTACAGGCTGTTCTTTTGCCGGGGCACATGTTCTTGCGATACGGCTGTTCCGAAAACAGGACTTGCGTCAACCTGGAACCTAATCGCGAAGGCTTTTCGTATTCGGATGAAGAATACAGAAACAAGTACAAGGAAGGAAAATGGACCGGCTTTGAATTCATGCCTTTAAGCCAGAACCAGGTTTTTGGACTTGCCGCTTTTAACATGGGTAACGTCTATTTGGAAAAGGATGTTCATCAGGCCTTGGCCTGGTATCGAATGGCGGAAGAATTTTTCCCGGAATACCCGGGAATCAAGGCGAATCAAGCCGTGGCGAAGTCGAGGCTCTAGGTCTCTTTTTTCTATATTGCGGTTTTATGAATCACGTGGTGGATATGCTAAAATTGCTGGCGGCATTTTTATTGATTTGCCTTTTTAGCAGTTGTGAAAACCACAGCAACCACGTGGTTTACGATGAAGATACCTTGGATTTGCCCGGTTTTGTTTACGTTCGTTCTGCAGGGAAAAGTGTTGTTCTTGGAAAATCTGAAAGTTCTGCCCCGCTGAAAGAACGAACTGAAATGACTGCTGAATTTACCTATGATTTTTACATAGGAAAAAACGAAGTTACCTGCACAGATTATAATAAATTCGCCCAAAGGTTTGGGACGGTGTCCCCTTGCGAGGGGGAACTCCACCCCGCGACATCCATGAATTTTAACGACGTGGTGCTGTATGCCAATGCCATGAGCAAATTGAATGACATGGATACTGTTTATACCTATTACTCCGTGAAGTACGACGAAATGGGGCACTGCGTTGAAATGGAAGGGCTGAGGTTCCATCCGGAAGCGGAAGGATTTCGATTGCCTACGGAGGCGGAATGGGTTTACGTGGCCAGGCAGGGCTGGAATACCCATAATTCCTGGACTTCCGATGTGTCGGAGTATTACGTACATCCTGTCTGTTCGCAGCCTTCGAATTACCTGGGGGTTTGCGACATGTCGGGGAACGTGGCGGAATGGGTGAATGACTGGCTGGGCTATTTCAAGGATACCACCGTGGTCAATTATATTGGATCTACCGATGGGGGAACCTTTGGCGAAAAGGTCATCAAGGGGGGGAGCGTCGTCAACGAATCGAAGAACATTTCCTACTTGTCCAGGCTGGATGTGTACCCGGTAACGGCCATCAGCAAGGCACCTTATGTGGGATTTCGCTTGGCTTATGGTAAAATTCCCGATGCTACATCCTTGTCTTTTGACGGTTCGGCCTCCGTAGGCAATGCTTCTCCCGTCGCCAAGGCGAATTCTGTGAAGGAATATACGGGCAGTTTCTATACGAAACTGGCTTTTCGCAACGGTGCTTCGGGAAACTTGGCATTTATGGACTATTCCAGAGGCGGCAACACTATCAAGGAAATTGTGGACACCATGGAAGTTTTTCATCCGGATATTTCGCCGGATGGACTTTGGGTGGCTTTTTGCACGGCGATGGAGGGCGTCGATAAAAAGTCGGAACTTTACGTTCGAAAACTGGATGAAAGCGGAGAGGGGCTTGTGAAACTGGATGTGGAATCCGCGGCCATTCCCCGGTGGAGAATTCTTTCTACAGGGGATACGGTGGTTGTCTATGTGACCCGTGCTGCGGATAACGCCCAAAGTTCGAAGTTTTTTGCGGAAAGCACTTGGCAGGTGAAATTTTCCAACGGCCGCTTCGGAGAACCTGAAAAACTGTTCGATGGTGCGTATCATGGGGGTATAAGCGATGACAATACACTTGCGGTATCCGGTTCTACGAGGCTTAGGGCACGTGTGGCGGAGACTGGCTCTTCTGCAATGGAGCAAGGGTCCGATGTGATTTGGTACAACGAGGAGCAGGCCTGCAATGTAAGCCTGAGTCGCGGAAATTCCAAGCAGACGCTGTTCCTGGACTTTGCGTCTTCTACTGGCAAGGACTTTGTGGGCTCCAGATATACTGCACACAAAATGCTGTTCTTTGCCAACGAAATCGGGCTATTGACGGGATACCTTTCCGCTCCCGATGGATTTACATACGACCATACGGAATGGGTGGTTGGCGATACTTCGACGGTGGAAGAATGGTCGGGACTCTTTGTGTCTGCCCTTACCAACAAGGAAGGAAACCATTCCAGGATCATTTTACAGTCAAGGACGGGAGAATACATTACCCTTGTCGAAGGGGATGAACTTTGGCACCCTTGCGTTTGGATTAAGCCCAATGTGCTTGAGTACGAAGACATTCTGCTCCAGACGGATAGTGCCGGCGTTTATTACGACTTTTATGCGGAAGCCAGCGAAATTACCATGAAGGTGAAAATGCGGATGTTCTGGGATATGAAAGATTCCATCGAACTTTTTGCCGTAGGTTCTTCCAGGACGGAGTGTGGCTTTGCCCCTCTGGAGATGTCTTCGTACAAGTCCTTCAATTTTGGCTATGCGGGCAATGAACTTTGGGGCGAATTGTACCTGGTGGAGAACTACATTTTGAACCATGGGAAGAATATGAAGGTTCTTGTGCTGGAACTGCCGCTGGACCTGCAGAGTAATTCGCCCAACGTCAAAAACCAGAATGTATTCGAACAAGCTCCGGGCTATATCTACGACAAGAATCATGATTTCTGGAAAGACGGTTTGCCCGAGTATTTCATATCGCTTGTAGATGAAAACTTGCCCTATTCCGAAAGTGAAGAAAGTACCTACGTAGAAACCATGGGCTTGGCAAAAGCGGAATCTGCAGGCTGGAAGGGCAACGAATTAAAACGGGATTCCATATTTTCTTCGGAGGAAATGGGGTACTACAACGACGTGATGGATTATCTGGATGAATTTATCGAAAAAACTGCAGATTCAAGTTTCAAGATTGTCCTTGTGATTTTCCCCCAGTCCCCTCTGTATGCGTCAACGGGTTCTTTTGGAAGGTATGGTGTTCCAAGAAGTACAGCCATGAAAACCATCGCCCATTACCAAAAATTGGCTGAAAAGTACCCCCATTTAGTTGTCATGGACGAGAACAAGATGGGCGAACATGAATATACCGATGACATGGCCCTGGATTACGACCATCTTAGCGAAGCGGGCGCATTGCACTTTACCGAGAAACTGGATTCTCTGCTCAAGGCTTGGGAATGATGGTCCGGATTTTTTTGCCTTTTCTCGTAGCCTTTGCCCTGTTCCCCTTGACGGATACGGACATCTGGTGGCACCTGGCTTGCGCAAGGGATTGGGTAACCCCATGGACTCCTGTTCGGGAACCGGTGGTGAACATCCATGAATATTTTCAAAATCTGGTAGCCTTTGTTTATGGGCTTGGAGGTGCTCCATTCCTGGTGGCATTCAAGGCTTTGCTATGGGGGGCTGTCTTTGCCTTGTTCTTGCGGGGTTCTTTTAAAAATTGGGCTGGCGTTTTTTTAGGGATTGTTCTTGCTTTTATATTCCGTTACCAGTTTGAAATTCGCCCCGTGGTGTTAAGCCTGTTGTTCCTTGGAATTTACTGGAATGTATTGCCTTGGCTTGTGAAGGGCGGCTTTTCTTGGCAACGAAAGATTGCGGTTGCCTTGGGCTTGTGCCTTGTACAATGGATTTGGTGCAAATGCCAAGGGCTTTACATCCTGGGGCCGCTTTTTGCCTTGGTGACCGCGGCGATTTGCCTGGAATGGCGCGGTGAGAAAAAATGTCATATCGCTTTTGTTATTTTATTTGTAATCGTGCTTTTCGCAATGCCGTTTTTTCATGGTGAAGGAATGCTGTTGGCGGCGTACCCCTTCGAGTTGTTGAATCGCTTGCTGGGCCTTAGCCCCTCTGCAACGGTCTTTGCCAAGGAAATTGCAGAAAACCGTTCACCTTTCACATTGCTTATGGAAGGTGAAAATTTCTGGACCTCCCTCGTGATGGTTGCCTGCGCCTTGACTGGATTTATCGTTTCGACGGTGCGTTTGATTCGGATTGCAAAGATTAGAGTGATGAGGCGTAGAATGGCGAAACTCCAGGTTGCCGCAGATAAATCGCTTTTGTTGAAATTACTTTCGCTGTTGACTACCGCAATTCTTGCCCTGGTGGCGGAACGCAACTTTGTGCTGTTTTTGCCGGTGTTCCTTTATTTCGTCGGGCTGCTAGAAATTCGGAGCCTACCGACGTACTCAAAATACATTGCCATTGCAGTCGTGATGTTCATCCTTGGATTGTGGGGGCGTTCCATGACGGCTTACGACTCCTCGTTCGTCTCGTGCCAGCGGGTGCCTGTGACCGCCTCCCAATGGATGAAGGAGCATCCCCACGCTGGGCGGTTGTTTAACGACGACCGTGCCGGCGGTTATTTGGCCTTTGTAAATCCCGGGGATTCCATTTACATGGATGGAAGATTCATTATGAAAACCGCCGAGTTTTTCCGGCAGTACCTTCACTTTGCCGATGACCCTGCCCGATTTATCCAGTATTCAGATTCCGCTGGAATCGATCGGGCGATTTTCCCCTTGAAATACTACGCCCGCTGGGGCAAGGTCGTTCGGGTTCTGTCACAAGATCAGACTCTGTCCCAAGATCAGTCGCTTTCGCAGAAAGCCAAATGGCGACAGGCATATCGGGATGAATTTTTTGTAATTTTTGACAGGGAAAATCCATGATTCGATTTTTTATACCTGTCCTGTTCTTGTTGTTGGCATCTTGCCATGACTCCGGTGGTTCCGTTTCTACCAAGGAAACTGAACGTTCTATGGAAAGGGATAGTTTTGTCCTTTTCAATTCCAGCGGAAAGAATGTGCTTATGGGTACGGATTCCAATACCGCCTGGAGTGCCGATCGCCCTCAAATGACCGTGATACTTGATTACGACTTCTATCTGCAAAAGGCTGAAGTGACTTGCAAGGAATTTCGTCGCTTTATGCAGGGCGGTGCCGCCGACGATTGCATTGAAAATCTGCCAGTCTCGGGGATGACTTTTTACGATGCCGTTCTCTACGCCAATGCTCTCAGCAAGTCGGAAGGTTTGGATACCGCCTACACCTATGTAAACGCCTCCTTCGATTCCAAGGGGCACTGCGTCAATCTGGTAGGGTATCGTTATCTCCCCGAGGTGGACGCCTATCGTTTGCCCACGGAGGCGGAGTGGGTTTTTGCGGCAAGCCAGTTTTACGAGCCGGAAAAAGCATGGAACAGGTATAATTCCGGCTTTTTTGTTCACGAACCTTGCACTGCGGATATCTCTGAATCCGGCGTGTGCGATATGGCAGGAAACCTGAAGGAATGGGTGAACGACTGGCTTGGTTTTTTCAGTGATACTACCTTGGTAAATTATTTGGGTGCACCCGATGGTGGTGCCTTGGCCATGCATGTCATCAAGGGTGGTGCTTTCAATATGGAACCTGAAAATTCCCACCCCTACACCCGTGGCGATGTCTATACCGTATCTGCATCCTCCTTCGAAATTTACGTGGGCTTTCGTCTTGCCTTTGGAAAAATTTCTGGAGGGCAATGGCTGGGGGCTAACGGAATTCCCGTCTCCAGTAATGCGACTGTTCTTGTTACATCCCAAGACGTACTGAAAAAAATGGGGACGGCAAACGCGAAACTTGTCTTTCGAGATAACCTTAGCGGAAATTTGCAATATGTGGATTTCTTCGACGCTAAACCTCGGATTGTTGAAATTAATGACACCTTGGATTCCTACCATCCCGAAATTTCCCCCGATGGAAAGTGGGTTGCATTTTGTACCGGCATGGAGGGCCTTGAAAGCAAGTCTAGCGTTTACATCCGTCGCCTGGATTCCCAGGGCACAGGCCTTCAACGCCTTGAAGTGGACAACGCTTCTATCCCGCGATTTCGCATCACCGCCGAGGGGGACACCGTCGTTGTTTTCGTGACCAGCGCAAAAAATAATTCCGAGGAAAATGACTTCAAACAGCAAAGTACCTGGCAGGTTCCATTCAGCAAAGGACGTTTCGGAACTCCGGAAAAACTTTTTGACGGGTCTTACCACGGTGGCATAAGCCGGGATAACCGGCTTGCAGTTTCTGGCTCCAGAGTGTTGCGGGCAAGGATTGCAGATAAGGGAAAAAGCATATTGGACAAATCCGCCTTAGATACGGTGTGGTACAACGGGGAACAGGCCTGCAACGCCTCCCTTTCCAAGGATGCCTCCAAGCGGACTCTGTTCCTGGATTTCGGCGGCAAGACTGGAAAAGATTTTGTAGGGAAAAATTACAAAGTCCATGAACGCATTCTTGTTGTGGATAGCGTAGGTGAACTTATCCATAGTGTTTCCGCTCCCGAAAGATTCACCTTCGACCATACGGAATGGGTTTCTGAAAAATCTAGTATAGCTGTAGAAAAACAGGATTACGCCGTGGCCAGTCTTACCGACAACAACGGCTCCCACAAAAAAATAGCCCTCGTTAATTTGTCCGACGGAAACGTCACGAATTTAATTGAAGGGGAGGACCTAGGTTATCCTTGCCTCTGGGTGGACAAACTTGTCAATGAAAATGCAGATGAAGTTTTGGATTCGGACAGTGCGGGCATTTACTACAGTGACAAATTTCAATTGACCGACGCCCTTTGGCGATTGAAAATGGAACTGTTCTGGAAATACCGTGACTCCATCCGGGTGCTTGTGGTGGGGTCGTCACGCCCCTTGCAAGGTTTTCGATCCAAGTTTATGGATTCTTCCCATTTTTCTGTCAACGTTTCACAGACTCCCAACTCCATTTTTACATCCAGGGATTTTTTGATGAATTATGCATTCAACCATCTTTCGCAGTTGAGATATGTGGTCGTCTCTTTGGATATAGATTTTTGGAACGAGTCTGACAATGAAGTTTTTAATTTCTTCAAGGGGGAGTACAAAAATTATCCCGGATTTGTCTTTGATGAAAACCATGACTTTTGGAAATCGGGCTACCCGGAAGGACTCTACGAAAAGACATACAACTCAACCAGTTCCCGGGATTACGAGTCTTTGATTGCAGAAAAGGGAAGCCTTACTTTTGGCTGTAAAAGTGCTTGGGATTCCATCCCTCCTATGGATGGGGATACGACGGCTACCGATGAATTGCAAAAGTTGGAAGTTTCCCTTTCCGCCTTGAAGGATATTCTTTCCGCTGCCGAAAAAAAAGATGTGACTGTGATCGGCGTTATTTTCCCTCAGTCGCCTTTTTACAGGGACGGCGGTGCTTACGGACGACATGGGTTGCGTCGCAGCAATGCAATCGTACTTTTGGATTGGCTCAAGGATCTGGAGAAGGAATACCCCAACTTTGTTTTTATGGACGAGAACAAAATGGGCGACCATGATTACGACGCCTTCCGATTCATGGATGCGGACCACCTATGCACCCCCGGTGCCGGCATGCTCACCCGTCGTGTGGAATCTGTCATTCTTTCGCTGGAAAAGGAAAGTGAATTAGAACTTTGAACAAAGAAGCCCGACGAAATATCGCCGGGCCTCCTTTTTTCTCTCGTAATTTTACGATGGACGGGGAATGATTATTTCAGGTTGATCTTTTGCATTTTGCTTGCGGAACCGCTGGTGACCTTGGCCATGTACACTCCTGCAGGGAACGATGCCAACGAAAGGCTGCCTGCGACACCGTCGACCATCAAAAGTTTGTTGCCTTTCATGTCGAACAGTTCTACGGTTGCAGAACCTACTCCGGCGATGTTCAACACCTTGTTGCCGAAACTAACATTGAGGCTGGACACATCCAGATTGAAGACTGCCTGCTGTCCGCCCTGGTTACCGCCATTGTTTCCACCGTTGTCGCCCCCTTGAGAACCTCCGTTGTCACCGCCCTGGGAGCCGTCGGAGCATTTGGTGTAGCTTTCGGGATTGGTGGCGAGGTAGCCTTTCACCAGGTTGCCGGAGGTGGTGTACTGGAGACTGTTCTTGTTGGAGCTTCCGGAGAATGCCGCGGTGCCTTCGCTAATGTGGGAGGCGCTCCAGTTCGCCCAGGAGAGCTTGTGCTGGTTCAGGTAGTTTTGCCAGCTGGTGTTTCTGCCGGTATCGGGATCTCCGTCTCCATTCAAATCGGCGGTTCCCCATTCGCTGACAAATACGGAAAGCCCCGCGTTCATCGCTTTGAGAGCGTTGGTGCCTTCGCAAGCGTCGGTGGTGCCGTCGCCCCATCCGTAGGTGCCTTCCCAGCAGTGGGAGTTTGCGTAGAAGTGCATGGTGTAGGCGACGTTTTCGCCGGTGACCTCGCTACCGATGGCCACGTTAGTCTTTTGGTCCCAGCTGGGAGTGCCCACCAGCACCAGGTTGTCGGAATACTTGCGGATTTCAGCTACCACCTGGTTGGCGTAGTTCTTGATGAGGCTCCAGTCGATTTGCTGAGGCTCGTTGTACACTTCGAAAATCACGTTGTCGTACTGCCCCCACTTCTGGGCCATTTCCGCAAAGAATTGCTTGGAACTTTCGGTTTGTTCGTGAGCGTTGTGAGAGTGCCAGTCGATAATCACGTAGATGTCGTTTTCGATGGCCGCCTGGACCACGGCGTTCATCAGGTTCTTTTGGGTGTTGGGGTCAGAACCGTAGCCCTT
>JABUUR010000207.1 GCA_021443065.1 Fibrobacter sp. | reverse complement strand
ACCCTGGAGTGCCCTTGGCACGATAGGGTCCACTGCCTTTATGGATTCTATCGGTCGTGCGGCTCCCTCCAGAATGACTGTGGGAGATCCCGGGGCAAGCCCGGGATGACAAGGCGGAGGGGGGAGGTCCCGGGTCAAGCCCGGGATGACAGTAAAAATCAAGCCGGGATTTTTCTACCTACTATCTACTAAATACTATCTACTAAATACTAAATACTATTTCCGAGGAGTGCGAAGGGTTCTGCCCCTGTGATTTTCACCGTAAGACGGGTTCCTGGGGGAATCATCTTTGTGCCGGGGTCTTGTATGGCCACAGGGCGATAGGCGTCGTTCCGGGCGATAAGGGTGCCTTTGCGGTAGCCGTCCTTTTCTACGGTTACCTGCTCCGTCTGCCCAATCCAGCGGGCGTTGTTTTCGGCGGCAATCTGCTGGAATACTGCGGCAAGTTCTGCCGAACGCTTGTGCTTGACTACATCGGGTACGGTGCCTTCCATGCGGCTGGCTGGGGTTCCTGGCCGCGAGACGAATCGGGTGATGTTGCAAACTGTGGGCCGCGTTTCTCGAAGCACCTGCAATGTATCTGCAAAGTCCAGCTCGGTTTCCCCAGGGAATCCTACAATCAGGTCCGTACTGAGGGTGAACAGCGAAAAGCGCTTGTTGAATTCGTTGGTCAGCGTAATGTAATCTTGGGCTGTGTGCTTGCGGTTCATGTTCTGCAGGGTGCGCTCGCTTCCGCTTTGTACCGGCAGATGGATAAACTTGTACACACGGTCATCTTGAAAACATTCCAGCAGGGCTTCGATGTATTGCAGAATATGGCGGGGGTTGCCCATGCCTAGGCGTATGCGGTAATCACCGCCCACCTCTACAAGAATTTTCTGGACCAGTTCTGCCAGGTTGCGGGGCTGTCGACCTTGGACTGAATCAGAAACCTTTTCACCAAAGTCGAACCCGTAGCAGCCGCAATCCTGGCCGGTCAGTTGAATTTCCTTGCAACCGTCGTGAACAAGTTGCTTGACCTGCTCCACGATTGCCGATGCAGGGAAACTTCGCAGGCGCCCCTTTACCAGCCGGGTGGAACAGTAGGCGCATGCATCCAGGCAGCCCTCTTCAATGTTCACAATGCCTACTAATGGTGACTCCCGAAGTACCGTCGGGGCGACTATGGGGGAGCCCGCTTTTATCGGGCCGTCGCCCTTGGACAGTTCCGTCAGGCTTGTAAAGACAACGCCTGGGTCTATCCTTGCCACCTCCAGTTTCAAATCCTTGGGGGCGCACCCTGTCACATAGATGGCTGCCTCGGGCGAGTTCTCACGAGCCTGCCTTAAAAGTTTGATGGCGCTGGCGTTCCCCTTTACCGTACACACGTTCAGAATGTAGGCGTCAACGGGGGTGTCGCCGTACCCTTTAGCATTGCTGCTTTTTTTATCGTCATTGTCCGCAGATCCGCTTCTGCCTTCCTTGTCGAAAAAACCGAAGGAAACATTGTACTTGTCCTGCAACAGCCGGGCGATTTTTTCGCCTTCGCCAAAATTTGCGGCACAACCTTGGCTAATTACTTTCAGATTCGGCTTTGGCATGGTCTGCGATTTGGGTTCGGATGTATTGTTCCAGGGTAATGCCCGGATAGTAATGGTTCAAAATTTCCGGGAATTTCTGGCCGGCCTGAGCCCTTGCCCGCACTCCCATCTGGCACATGCCCACGCCGTGGCCAAAGCCCTTGCCAGCAACAATCCATTCCTGGTTTTCATGCTTGACGCTAAAGAGAGAGGAGGGGAGTATGGCACCCGCCTTTTTGAATAGCCAGCGTGTCTTGTCGGTCAAAACCTTAAAGTTGCCTTTGTCGGTATCTACCCGAAGGGTTAGAATGCGGCCGCCCGCCAGCGTATCGACAATGGAAATAGACTTGATTTTGGTGAAATCTGCGGCGGCGCTGCTGGAGAAAATCGCTTTCGCCTCCTTCGCGTTTTTCTTGAATAGGCTTACAATTTCTTTGTCCGTAAAACGACGTTGCCACTTCATGTAACTGGATTCACCGCACCAGGCCGAACCGTCGGGCCGCAGGTCCGGCTTGCTCTGCAGGTAGGGGAGGTTTGGGCGGTTCCATGTGGCCAGGGTCTCGGTTTTGCCCGCGCATGTGGAATGGTAGTAGGCGGTAATGAATTCGCCGTTATAGGTCATGACGATACCGGCGGTGGCCCTTACCGCCGTGTCTGTCAGGGCGGTGGCGCCTTCCAGGCCCTTGTACACCTGGTCTTTTACATCGGCGTAAACGTCAAAGCCCATGGCTTCGCGGCTGTTAAAATGCTTGTAGGCGTAGGTGCGGGCGGCTATGGCCTGGGCCTTCAGGGCCTCGATGCGCTCTGCGTCCAACTTGCCGATTTCGTAGGGTACGGATCCCCGCAGGTAGTCTTCTACATCAACGGCGTTGATGGCGTCCAGTTTTCCATCATTTGCGCGGAACAGAACCACGCCCGGGTAGCAGGCTCGGCCCAGGGCTTTGGGCTCCTGGGCTACGGCAAGGCAAGATCCGTCTTCATTTTGAAATTCCCGGGACTTCATTTCCATGGATTTGTTGCCGGACTGTATCTTTATGTTTTTACCCGCCGCGGTAATCTTGACTTTTTCGCCGCCCCATAGCAGGTAAAGCTCCTTGACCCCGATGAAAATGCCCACTCGGATGGGGCGGTCCAGTTCCTGGGGAATTTCCTTGGCCTGCAGTCCCGCTGTTTTTTCCGGGGTGATTTCGTCTACAGCCGTGGTCGGTGTGGCGATGGGGGTAAAATCGACAATTTCTTCTTTTTCGAATTCTTCGGGAAGGTCGAAATCGTTTTCAGAAACGGCTTGGGGTTCTGCCAAAACAGTACAGGCGATGCAGCAAACCATTGCACCGAGGAATGTCCACCGACATAGTTTCAATGGATATCCCTGCTGCAGATTAACGCTTGCCTTTCAGCTTGGCTTGGGTGTCCTTGGCCATCTTTTTCAGCTTGGACTGGTTCATGGTGCGGTCGGATGTGGAGATTTTGTCTACGAACAAGTCGCCGCTCAGGTGGTCTACCTCGTGTTGAATGCAACGGCCAAAAAGACCGTCGCAGTCGTGGATTTCCTGAGGCTCGCCATTGATGTCGAAATAACGGACGCAGACCTTGCTTGGTCGCTGTACGTTACAGAAAATATCGGGAACAGAGAGACAACCTTCGTCGTAATCTACGATTTCGGCATCGGGTTCGGCCTCCCATTCGGGGTTGAACATGATGTAGGGGCGGGGCTCCTCTTCACCGGGTATTGCAGTGTCGATGACCACCAGACGGATGTTTTTTCCGATCTGGGGCGCTGCAAGACCGCAACCTGGGGCGTCGTACATGGTTTCCAGCATATCGCGGGCCAACTGACGCAGTTCAGGCGTGATTTCGGAAATGGGCTCGCACTTCTTGCGAAGTATCGGGTCGCCATAGATTCGAATGGGGAGGACTGCCATAACTTATGCCCCTTGGATTACTTCTTTTCTTCGGTCTTTGTTTCGGCAGGCTTGGTTTCGGCGTTAAGCACGCGAAGGACTGCTGCCTTTTCGAAGTCGATGAGGGTGGTGGAACCGGTGCGGATGGTAATCTGGGTGCTGGTTTCGTCGATGTTTGTCACAACGCCTATGATACCTGCGGTGGTCATTACCTTGTCGCCTTTCTTGAGGGCCTTGCGCATGGCTTCTTGCTGCTTCATTTCCTTGTTCTTGGGGCGAATAAAGAAAAACCACATGACGACGAACATGAGGATCAGGGGCAGAAAGGCACCCATGGTGCTACCCTGGGGCTGTTCGGCGGCTGCGTCCTGGGCAAATGCGGCAACAGAAGCGAGTGAAATAAGAAGAGCGGAAAGTTTCATTTGTTGACCTTTTTTTAGTGGTTGATAATTTCGGCTATAAAATAGAAAAATGCAGGGTAGTCTAGACAAGTTTTTTGTCCAACTGTGGAAAAATCCGGTTCAATTCCAGCATGTCCATTATTTTCTCGAAATCGCAGTAGAAAAATCCGATGGCGTCCAGCGGTTGCGTGGGGTCGTAAGACTCCACGGGTATAGACGGCTTGATAAGCCCCCGCTGTATCAGGGGTTGCATGGCTAGCATGGTAATCGTCATGCCGTGCATGGATTTTTTGGCGGTAGTCTTGATGGCTTTCGTCGAAATGATGCAAATGCCGTTGCTTAAAGGTTCGTGGTTGTCCCGCACCACTTTCATGATGGTAGAAAGAATCATCTGTTCCGTCATGGAGAGAATGTTGGGCGAAATCTTTTTCTTTGTGGCCCGGTACTGAATGGTTTCGTAGAGCAGGCCAACGACGCGGGGCGTGTCAAAAAAGATTTCGTCTCCATGGACTTTTAAAACGTCCAGGCTGCCTAGGGCGTTAAGCAAATCCAGGACATCTTCTTTTTTGACATTTACAAGAACCTGCACCTCCTTGACTATGGCGGGCAAAAAAACTTTTTGGCTTTTTTCCAGGTGCGACTTCAGTATGTACAAAAGCGCAGGCAGGGCCCTTATGCGAATGTTCTTTTGGTTTGTTTCTTCTGCAATGTGGAACCTGCCAGTAAGGAACGTGAGAATGGAGCTGAGCCAGCCTGGTTCCTCGTCAAGAATCGCCCTGAAGGTTTCCTGGGGGATTTCTTGGATGGCCGCTTCCTCGACAACCTGCACGGTTTCTTTGCAGGGGGTTGATTCCAGCAAGTTGAATTCGCCGATCAAGGAACCGGGGCCGTAAATGCTTTCTTGACTGGAGTGGGTGGACGTTCCCTTGAGGGTTCCGTCCTTGACGATATAGAGGGAATCCTTGGATTCGCCCTCCTTGTAGAGGTACTGCCCTTCGAACAAATTCACTAGACCACCCCTCGGATGTTTGTCTCGTAACGCAGGGCCTTCAGGAAATACGTTACTTTATCTGCACAGATGACGAAGTTGTCGTTGTCCACAGGCTTAAACCAGCCTAACTTGACAAGGCAAATCCATTGGCTCACGCCAGCCTTCGGGTCGTTCTGCTTAATGAAATTCAACCAGCCCGGACCGTCTTTTTTTGTGTTTGCGCTCATGGTGGATAAAAGCGCCAACACTTTTTTCTGGTACAGGGTAAGTTTGTAGGGCGCAAAGGGCTCGCCACGTTCCTGGGATGTCTGGTAGTCGATGAAAATTTTGAGGAGGGCTGGGTCTGGAATTTTGCAGACGGCCCGTTCTTCTATCTTGGTCAGTTGCAGAAGGTGCCTGCGGACCAGCGACTTGAAATTTTCCTGGATGGTTTCGACGGGGAGCCTGGTGAGCCAACTGTATTCTTGAATCAATTCTGTAAGGTACAGGGGCGTTTTGGGGGGCTTGTGGCTGCAGTACTCCGCCAGGCTTTTCAGGGTGCTTTCCACATTGGATTGCCGCGAGGCGTATTTCATTTTTCGGGTCTTTGCCGAAAGAGTCTTGATGACCGCCAAAAGCCAAACCGGAAGGCGCTGCAACTCGGATTCCATGCATTCTTCGTTTACGATGGTGATGGTGGAATCCTTGGTGGCTACCAGTTCGTGACGGAACGGTTCTCGCTCCAGCAAGGCGGCAACACCAACCAGGTCGCCCGGTCGCATGGTAAAAACAATTTCGCTTGGATTGTCCTTGTTGCGAGCTGCCAGTTCCCCGTCGTTCAAGATAACGATACTCCGCTCGTCGCTGTCCGGAGTATAAACAACAAATCCCGCCTTCACGTTGATACGGTTGGGCGGGATTATTTGCTGCCGGGAATTCTCCATTTTCATGGTGGAATAACCGAAAGATAAGGCCTTTGATTACTGACGTTCGTCGATACGAGCAGCCTTACCGCGGAGGTCGCGCATGTAGTAGATGCGAGACTGGCGAACCTTGCCCGGGCGATCCAGGAGGATGGAGGCTACACGGGGGGAGTTCACCGGGAAGATGCGTTCAACGGCGACACCGTTGGACATCTTGCGGACGGTAATGGTCTTGGAAATGCCAGAGTTCTTGACCTGGATGACAACGCCCTTGAACGGCTGGATACGTTCCTTGGTGCCTTCAATAACCTTCACGTTCACGGTGACGGTGTCGCCAGAGCGGAATTCCGGAAGGTCGGTCTTGACGTTTTCATTCTGGATTGCTTCGATATTCAGGGACATGATGTACCTCGTTAATTATTTGATGCCAAATTTAGTATCTCTTTCGAGATTTTTAAAGATGTCTGGGCGCCTTTCTGCCGTTCTTTTTAACGATTCCTGGCGCCTCCAGGCTTCGATGTTCTTGTGATGGCCCGATAACAGCACATCTGGAACCTTTTTTCCTTCAAAAACTTCTGGACGGGTGTAGACCGGCCAACCTAGAACTCCCTGGGCGAAGGAATCGGTATCGCCGGATTCCCGGTTCCCCAGGGCGCCATCGATTAGGCGGACCACTGCGTCTGTCACCAGCATGGCGGGCAATTCGCCACCGCTGACAACGAAGTCGCCTATGGAAATCTCCAAATCCACCTCGGACTGGCGGATGCGGTCGTCGATGCCCTTGTAGTGCCCGCAGACCAGCACCAGGTGGCTTTCCTTGGAAAGATCCTGGGCCATCTTGTGGGTGAAGGGCACGCCGTCTGCAGTCAGGTAAATGACCTTGCCGCCGTCTTCCTTTACGCCCGTGCTACGGATTGCCTTTGCCAAAGGTTCTGGCCGAATGACCATGCCCGGCTCGCCTCCGTAGGGGACGTCGTCTACCTGGCCGTAATCGTTTATGGCGAAATCCCGCAGGTAAACGGTGTTGAATTCCATAAGCCCCTTGTTCTGAGCCCTCCCCATGATGGATGTTTTCATGGGGGTGAACATTTCCGGAAAAATGGTGATGCAGTCAATTTTCATAACTGAACTCTACAACTTGACTATTTTTCCCCCGGGCACATGCTCTTGAGGTAGTCTGCGCCACAGGTGATGTTCTTGCCGTCTTCGTCGATTTCCACAATGCAGTCGTCGACCCAGGGGGCTAGAATAGGTTGAGCGGAAAACTCTTTCTGGTACTCCAGATCGAACTTGATCTGGAAGGCATAGACGGTGGGGAGTTCTTGAACCTCAATGACCTCGCCAACATCACGGCCGTCTTCCAGTTTGACACGGAACCCAGCCAGGTCGTCAATGTAGTACTCGCCCTCGGGGGCGGGCAGGCGCTCGGATTCGGGAATCATCAAGTCGCCATTGACAAAGTGGGTGATGGATTCTGGTGTGTCGTACCCCTTGAATTTAAGCAACCACAAGTTGTTTGCCAGCCTGGAATCTTCCACCGTCAGTTTAACCAGTTCGCTATTGGTCTTTTTTAGCATCACATCCGTAAGTTTCTCGTGACGGGTGAGGTCGTGAGTCAGAGGCATGGCCTTGATGTAGCCCTTGACGCCGTGTGTGCGCATGAGCTGGCATACGGTAATGTACTCTTCTTGTGCTTCGGATTCAGACATTAAAGACGTGGGTGGGAATCTGACTACAGTAAACTAAAAAGCGGATACTGTGTATGGAAGGTGGTTGCAAAGGGGTCGGAACCTTTCGATCCCGTTTAAAAAAGCCCCGGCAGGAGTGCTGCACGAGGCTCTTTCAAAATCCATGGATTATGCTTCGGCAGGTGCTTCGGCGGGGGCGGCGGCAGCAGCGGCGGCTTCTGCCTCGGCGGCAGCCTTGGCAGCCTTTTCAGCTTCGATCTTGGCGAGAGCCTTGGGACCCAACTTGGCCTTCTTTTCCTTCACGGCCTTGGGGGTTGCGACCTTACCTTCGATGGAGCGGCCAGCCTTCATTTCGTGGAAGAGTTCCATGATGCCGGCCTGCTTGAGGAGGTTGCGGACGGTGTCGGAAGGCTGTGCACCGGTGGAGAGCCACTTGAGGGCCTTTTCCTGGTCGAACTTGATTTCGGGGGTCTTGGTGTTGGGGTTGTAGAAGCCCACCTGTTCGATAAAGCTATCGTCGCGTGCCTTGCGGCTGTCGATGACGACTACGCGGTAGATCGGGTTGTGACGCTTACCAAAGCGAGAAAGACGGATTGCGGTTGCCATTTTAACCTCTTTTGTTGCCCTTTGGGGCTGTTTAAATGAGTCCCGGAGACCGGGGTTTTCTGTTTTGATGCCAAATGTAAAAAAATAATTTTGTGTGTAAAGGGCGGATATGTAAAATTTTTCCGTCATTTGCATATAAAGTAACGAATTTGCGGTGCTAAATTAGGGAAAAATGCTGTTTTTCGTGCAAAAATGACGTTTTTTTTCGTTGATGTGGGTTGCTGTTGTGAAAATCAATAGTAGGCAGTTGTCGGTGGGGAAAATCTCTAGCCTTGCAATAAAAGATGCTTTACTAAGGGGCGTCAGTAAAAAACTGTGTTCGCCTGCCGTCGGATAAAGAAAGATCCCGGCTCCCCTGATCAAGTCCGGGGCAGGCTTAGGCCGGGATGACGAGTTCCACCGCTCTCCGGCAGTTCCTTGCATTTTTTCATGAACTTCAAGGTTTCTTTTTCACCTTTTTCGGCGAGCATTTTTAGCAGGTACAGTAACTTTTGGTAGGTGCGCTGCGTCATTTTTTCGTGGGCGGTGCTTTTGGTCAGGTATAGCAGGGG
>JABUUR010000094.1 GCA_021443065.1 Fibrobacter sp. | reverse complement strand
ACCCAAACAGCGGAATTGTTCGTTTTTGGGGATTAAAACGGCAAAAATTTGCGAATAAAGGCAAATTCCGTTTAATTTTCGCACCCTAAAATTTCAAAAATGAACAGAAAAACGGGGCAAACTGAAACAGAAACATATTTTCCCGTTTGGGGATGTTATTTGACGTATAGACATGAAAACAGGTTCAAGGCAAACGTCAACGAACATATAAAAAGTAAAATTTGAATTTTCGGGTGTTGTAAAGTTATACAACGGATTGTTATCCGAAAACATACCACTCCAAGTTGGAACAATCTAAATTATGGTTACAAAACCAAACATCCCATACACCAAAAAACGGTCTCTCCTCCCGGAGGGATCGTTTTTTTTGCAAAGTCAACTTAAAAAACTTTAACGGCCGCCCACCAAAATCTGGTCTACCTTGATAGAAGGCTGCCCCACCGTCACAGGAACCTGACCGGAACTTGCACCGCAAACGCCGGCGGCAACTTCCCAGTCATCGCCCACCATGCTGATCCGGGGCATTACTTCGTGCCCCTTGCCGATGAGGGCTGCACCACGAACGGGTTCGCAAATCTTGCCATTACGAATAACATAACCTTCGTCTACGGCAAAATTAAATTCACCGGTGGCAGGGTTCACAGAGCCCCCCGCCATGCGGGCAGCGTACAAACCGTAATCCACGCTAGAGATCATGGAATCCAGAGTATCCTTGCCGGGAGCAATAAACGTATTGCGCATGCGACTTACAGGGGCATACTTGTAACATTCTCGGCGGGCACTTCCGGTGCGGGCTATGCCCACTTCCTGAGCCCCCACACGGTCGGACATGTAAGTCTTGAGCACACCATTTTCAATCAGCACCGTGCGTTGTGTGGGAGTCCCTTCGTCATCCACCTTCAGGCTCCCCCACACGCCATCCAGGGTACCGTCGTCAATGGCGGTAAGGCATGACTGGCCGATGACCTCTCCCAACTTTCCGCAGAAGGGGCTTGCATTGCGACGCACAGACTCTGTTTCCAGAGGATGGCCGCAGGCTTCGTGGAAAATCACACCGCCAAAGCCATTGCCCATGACTACAGGCATCTGCCCGCCCGCAATGTACCCGGCAGTAAGCATCCTTAGCACACGCTCCCCCGACAAAGTGGCCATTTCTTCGGGGGAATAATCCGCTATAAGTTCGTATCCCCCAAGGGCGCCGGGCCGCTCCGCAGAAGTCAACCGTTCCGTGCCATCGGATGCTGTTACGCTAACGTTCAAACGCAAGTGAGAACGGTCCATTTCTACATTCAGGCCTTCGCTGTTCAGCAAATGGATGTGGGTGCAGTCATCGGCAACGCTGACCGACACCTGGGCGATTTTATCGGACATGGCACGGGCAGCCTTGTCGGCACGGAACAAAAAGTCCTGCTTGACCGCCTGCCCCAGAATCCGAGGGTCCTGGAATGCCTCGGCATTATAATCGCACACCCGTTTCAACGGGGCAAACTCAAAAGGCCTGGCCGCAGAGCCCACACCGCCGTTCATGGCATCAATGCGACCAAAGGCAAGGGTTTTCACCAGGTTCACCAAGGCTTCTTCAGAATCGTCGCTGGTAAAACCATAAAGCACCTCGGTGCCGTAAAGCAGACGGATCCCGATACCGTAATCCGTACCCGCAGTAGCGGAGTCAATCTGGCTAGACTTTAAGCCCAGGGAGGAACTGCGAGTTTCCTCTTCAAAAATTTCTACGAAATCTGCGCCGGCGCTTTTGCCGGCCTCGAAAATCTTTACTGCAACAGACGGATTCATCTTACAACCTCAAAGCACAACGTTTACAATCGCAACAAAACAATCACTTGTTACGAACAGCAACTCCACCCTTGCGCATGGCATCCTTGATTTCGGGAATGGTGTAATCACCGAAATGCACCATGGAAGCCACCAGGGCGGCATCGGCGGAAGTCTTGTTGAACAAGTCCACGATGTGGTCCGGTGTGCCGGCACCACCACTGGCAATCACCGGGATCTTTACCGCACGGGCCACCTGGTCGGTAATGTTCAATTCGTAACCGTTCTTGACACCGTCGGTATCAATGGCGTTAAGGCAGATTTCGCCAACGCCCAGTTCTTCGGCCCTCTTGGCCCATTCCACGGCATCTAGCCCCATGGCCTGACGACCACCGCGGATATACACCTCGTAACCGCTGGGAAACTTTTCGGAAACGCCCACGAACTTGGCATCCATGCCAAGGACAATGCACTGTCGTCCGAACGCCTTTGCACCCTCGGCAATGATTTCCGGATGGAGCACAGCCAGGCTGTTCACGCTCACCTTTTCGGCACCGGCCAGCAGGGCCTGATGCATGTCATCGAGATTGCGGATACCGCCACCAACGGCAAAAGGGATAAAGACACGCTTTGCAATCTGGCGGATCATCTCCATGTCGCAGGGGCGGTTTTCGGCACTGGCGGTAATGTCGTAAAAAACAAGTTCATCCACGCCATCGTCGCTATAGCGGGCCCCCATCTCCACCGGGTCGCCGATATCGACATTACCCTTGAACTTGACACCCTTCGTCACCTTGCGGTCACGGACATCCAAACAGACAATCAAACGTTTTGTGAGCATAAGCAAAAGTTAGAATTTTCCAAACAAAAAGCCTGCCGAGAACCAGCAGGCCACACAAGGTTTTTAATCGAACTCCCGTCCGCGGATCGGTTACAGATTGCGGTCGATAACGGTCTTCACAGTGTTCTTGGGAACGGCACCAACCACGTTCCCTACTTCGACACCGTTCTTGAACAGTTTCATGTTGGGAATGTTTGTAATGCCGAAACGTCCGCAAATATCGCTGACACCCGGTTCGTCTACGTTGATCTTGGCGATGATAGCCTTGCCTTCGTATTCGCTGGCAAGTTCATCCACAATGGGGCCCATCATCATGCAGGGGCGACACCATGTAGCCCAGAAGTCAACAAAGACCAACTGACCAGAACTGATCACTTCATCAAAATTTGCGGAAGTAAGCTGAATTGCAGCCATAAGATTCTCCTGTTATTTTCTCAATACAAAGATAACAAATCCACCATACTTTGCCAACGATAGATTTATTTTCTGAGCAAAATTCCCTTTTTTTATAAAAACCTTTTAGTAGATTAAACGAATTTCATCCACGTAGAGGGTGGCACCAGCAACACCCTTATACAAGTTGCCACCTGCGCTAGAGGCGACAACGATACGAATATGGGTTACAGGCAAGGTTCCATCATTACCATTCAAATGATTGTCAATACCATTCTTATTTTTTAAAGAACTGTACACACTAGAACTTTCTATAGGAGAACCAGCCAATGGGTCGCCATAATTGATTTTCAATCGAACAGTAACATAACCTTCAGTAGAAGCTGGTTTTACAGAAATCAAGTCGGGATTTGTGCGATTCGGACTATCTGATAGCGTTGTAGCGCGGTACCAGGCACTGGCTACCATTTTATTCACCGATCCATTCCGATTTTTATTGGTGGCATCAGGGCCTCCGCTGCGATTCTCAAAAATGACATACATATCGCAGGAATCATTCTTACCAGAGTATTTAGCGTCAAATTCAATATATTCTGGGCGACCCGCAAATGGCTTTCCAAAGTCTATCAGCTCATTACCATCATCATACTTCAACATATTATCACCACTAATAGATACAGAGGGAACTTTATTAGGATTAAAATCACCAATCAGCATATTACCACTTGCTATTTTACCAACGATACTCTTGGTTTCCATTTTTATTGCCATTCTACCATCATTTACCGTTAACGTTTTACCGGAAGATGCAGCATCGTTATTTCCATTATCCCACCCTACAACGTCATTGGTATTACCAAACGCATCGCTTACCCAGCTATTAAAGTCACTGCCTGGATACTGGTATCCGCCCTTCACCTTGTAGGTCAAAGTCTTGCCATTGCTGGTAATCGTCAAGTCCGTACCAAAGCTGACATCGATTTTATCACCTTGCTGTTTGTTGGTTGTTCCTACAGCATCCAGCTCCGAAATTTCCACCTGAGTCAAATCCGTTAAATCCGTAGACTTTTGGGAATAGGTACTTGTTTTATTAAAGGGAAGATTGTTGATTGTTACCGTCTTGTTTTCATGGTCAATAATTGCAACAAGGCCAGCCAATTTTATAGACTTCAATTCAGGATCAGGAATGGATACCTGCTCCACTGTAGTTTTAACCGTCCACTCATCCTTGGATCCGTCTTCGGCGACAATGGTGAACTTGAAATCCTTAGTCAAATCCGCCGTACCATTGGGGCAGCCGGTAGTTGCATCGGAGCAAACACCTTTCACGGTCACGCTGCCGATATCCACCGTAGAAAGGTAGGTGACGTTCACCGTCTTGTCCGCCTTGTCGATGGACGACTCCTTAGGTGCCGGATTGAAAGTAATGCTTTCAAGTTCCTTGGCGCTGGACTTGACGTAATCCGACAGGATGTTCCATGTAACTTCGGAACCGTCTTCGGCAGTAATGGTAAGGGTCTGGCCATTCACAAGACTGATGGTAGAGCCGCTTGCGGGGGCCCCCGAAGCCTTGGGCGATATTTCGTAGGTAATCTTTGCGGAGGCCATTTCGGACTTGTTTGCAAAAACCACATTGACGGTTTTCTTGTTTGCATCCATGGTAACAGTGCCGTTTACAACCTCAAAGGAAAGCAGTTCTTTTTCGCTGGACGCCTGGTAATCTTCCTTCAGTTGTTCAGAGAGCACAGTCCATTCCATGGTAGAGCCGTCTTCGGCGGTCACTGTAAACTTCAAGGATTCGGCCCAGGTTTTTAAAGTCGTAGGGTCGGGGTCAATGGATGCACCTTCGGAAAGTACAATTTCGGTCACCTTGCTTTGAGCCAGGACAAAGTCCTTTTTGACCTTCAGCGAAACCGTATGTTTTTCCTGGTCGATAACCGCATTGGCAGCCTGATTATCCAGCACAAACTTTGTAATGAGGGTGCCGTTCTGTTTTTCTTTCAGCACCTGCACCACATAAGCCTTTGTATCGCCATTTTCTGCGGTGACAACAACTTTCTGCGACTTGCGCCAGTCCTTTACATCCTCGAGATTTTCGTCTATGGCAGCACCGTCTCCCAGGGCAACCTTCTTTACCTTCACAGAATCCATATCGAAGGTCATGGGCATAGTCACTCGTATGGTGTCTGCATCCTTGCCTTCGATCAGGGTGTCTGCAATAGCATATTCAAAAACAACTTCCAGGCTTACGTCGTCGGAAAGTTCCCGAGAAGAAGAACTTTCTGCTCCAACAGAAGAACTGCTTTCGCCTTTTTGATCGTCGGAATTTCCAGAACTGCTGGAGTCGATGTTCCCGTTATCAACGGAGCTGCTGCTTTCGCTTTCAACTCCAGGAATGGTGAACTGGATTTTCCAGATGGCAGGATCGCCGTTTTCGGCCACAAGCATCACGTAAACCACAAGGCTCTTGGGAATACGGATTTTGCTCCCCTCCTTGAGGCTTTTTTTCACATAGGAAACTTCCTGGGCCAAGGAATCCAGTCCTGCAGAATCGCTGGGGAATTCCTTGAACTTTCCATCCACCAGGTGGAGTGTCGCCAAGTTGCTTGCGCTAATGGATTCGATGGTCAAAGAATCCCAGGTTTCAAGGGACTCCGGCGGGGCAACCGTCGTAACGCTGATAACATGGTCTTCTTCAGAAACAGATGTTTCTCCATCCTGTTCCACAAAGCTGATGTTCTTGAAAACCTTGTACTGTGAGGCTTCAAACACATCGTATTCGGCGGTGCATGCCACAAGGCAAAGCACCGTCAATGCAAAAACAAATAAAGAAAACAGCCGTTTCATACCAACCCCTTAGTAGTTCAGTTTAAAGTTGTCGATGGTGAGGGAGGCGCCTTCGGCACCGCGGTAATTGCCATCCTTTAAAGCAGCAGTACCTCCATCAGCAATAAATGCATAAGCAGAAGAAGCAAACATCACATGAATGGTAGCGACTTCTTCGTCACCATTCCCCACAGTCAAACCGGATTGCAAGGCATAACCAGAGCTTAGCAAACCACTGTCGGAGCCGTAAGCCAGTTGAACAGTCTTAGTCCCCATATCTTTAGTGGCGGACTCCGTAATCACACCGGAAGCTACAATCTTTTTATCAGCACTGACAAGCATTACATAAATCAGGGCTTTCTGGGGATAATCGGCACTACTGTTATCCTCGTGATTATAGCTGTAAGTCACTTCAAATGACGCTGGACGAGCAGCAAAAGTCTTACCATGAGTCATATACTGAGAGAAATCTGCCGGACAGCCGTCTGCACAGCCATCATCATTGTCAGCTTGATAAATAGACGAAGCATCTGTCCCAGAGAATGTCCCTGCATAGTAGAATCCACCACCTAATTTCCAACCACCTTTAAAGATACCCAATCCCGTCGCTGTAACCACTTTTGATGTTAAAGCAACCTGATTACCATCAAAAATGGCATTTTTTTCAGAAGAGATTTTCAAAGTGACAACACATTTCGACGTTCCCTCTTTTTCCATCGCATCACTTGTAGTTGCCCAGAAATCATTCCTTGCACTAAAGTCGCTGCCCGGGAGTTGCATACCGGCCACCACAGAGAAAGTCCTGACTTCGCCATTATCTGCAAACTGCATCTCTACAGGGCGAACCAAATCGAGAACTTCATCCAGCTGATTGAACTTGATGTTCTTCAAATTGGAACCGTAGGGCATTTCAACATACACCTTGGATCCGCTTACGCTAACCGTACCGCCAGAAACAGTCAGACTTTTAACATTCACATAGGCAATTTCACTGCTGGAACTTTCAGGCGCAGGATCTTCGGAGGAACTGCTGGACTCTACAACAGGCTCCTCTTCAGAACTAGAACTTTCCACTTCAGAAGATCCGGAGTCAACAATTTCCTCGCTGCTGGAACTTTCCGGCACAAGTTCTTCGGAGGAACTGCTGGAGCTTTCAGGTTCAGCCTCCACAACAGAACTGCTGGACTCTACTGCAGGTTCTTCCTCAGAACTTGAACTTTCTACTTCAGAAGCACTAGATTCTGCGATTTCTTCGCTATTGGAACTTTCGACCTTCTCGTCAGAACTGGAACTTTCGGCACCCTCGGCGGAACTGGAAGCACTTTCTTCATCCGCCTCAGATCCGCTAGAGTCAACCTCATCGTCATCGCTGTCGGAACTTTCGACACTCTCGGCAGAACTGGAACTCTTTTTATCACCCTTCTTGGAACTGGAACTAGATTTCACGTTCTCGGGCAGCAAGATGGTCCAGACCGCCACCGTGCGGTTGTCGCCGTCCAATACCACCAGGCGAACCTCGTTCGTATCGCCAACCTGGATCACGGAACCCTCTTCAAGTTCATTTTCCCAATCGAAGGTGGGGTCCACAGGGTCGTCGTCGTTGGCTACAAAGAACCTCACCCCGTCCAACATATCAAAAGAATTGATAACCAGGGAATCCACCCGTTCATCCAAGGTGATGGTACGATTCTTCTCATCAACATCCACCCCTTCAAGATTTTCGAACAGGCAGGCACCTTCGCCGTCTTGTTCAGGCTTGGTTGCTTTTTTGCTATCGCAGCCCGCAATCATACCCAGAGCAGCAAGCAAAGTTGCACCGGCCACCCATTTTTTTATGTGATTATACTGCATAAGGATTCTCCTTAAAAGAAGGCCACCAGCGAAAAGTTCAAGGCCAACAGGTTAATCGTAAAATTCACAATATTTGCCACAACGCGGCTCTGGCTTTCACCATTTTCTTCTACGTCAAATACGCTGGTGCTGAGACCAAGCAATCCCACGGAGGTTTCAAAGGCAAATCGGTCCAGCACCATAATGCAAATACCGGGATTGATACCCACCTCGATGGACCAGGAGTTAGTTCTAGACTTGGCCATTTCTTCGCCATCGTCGCTTTGGGACATTCCATAGGAATATCCTACAGAAACAGATGTTTCGTTAAAGAGGTAAATGTTCCTGGAATCCATCACCTTGAAATAGTTTTTCAGCATGGGTTGAACAAAGAATCCGTTGCTCACGTACTTGCGGTGCTGTTTCATGTCCAAAAGGTCTTCCAGCAGGCTAAAGTCAATATCGTACCAGGTGCGGGAGTATCCGGCCCTCAAGCCAAGGGCCATGGCATCTTTAATGAAATAACCGCCAAAGGCTTCCAGCGTAAAGGTGTAGCCGTAGGCTTCGTATACATCGCCAATCATGATGTTTAGGGCGTCGTCTTCCGAATTGGCCTGAATTAAGGACAGGGACAGGCCCGAATAAAAATGACCCTTGGAAATGGATTCGTCCGCTTGTACCGGATACAAAGAAGCCAAAAGTCCACCCTTTTTTGTGGAATCGCTGGGGGCCTTGGACTCCTCAGCAAAAGACAGCCCAACCCCAAGGAGAACCATCAAAACAGCAATTAAATGTGTAAATTTCCTCATAAGCTAAAATATAAAAAATATTTACAATATTCGAAATCAACCTCCGTAATCATGTGATAGATTTTCATTCACGGGAAGTCTACTGTGACCCCTGTCGCATTGCTCCAGGGTGACACACAAGAGATCCCGGCGCCCCGGATCAAGTCCGGGGCAGGCTTAGACCGGGATGACATGTTAGAG
>JABUUR010000457.1 GCA_021443065.1 Fibrobacter sp. | reverse complement strand
GAAATCTTGATGGAAACCTTGTTCTGTGCCATAGTAATGTCCTTTGCCCCCTCGAACATGGCGGCCATGTTCTTTGCGGCGGCGGGTGCCCAGGATCCATTCTCCATAAAGGCAATGGTGCGCTTCTGGTAGTTGCGTTCCAGCAGGTGGTCAATGAATTCGCGCATCTTGGGGAATACGCCGGCATTGTAGGTCGTTGTGGCCAGAACCAGCTTGCCATAGCGGAAGGCGTTTTCAATATTTTCGTAAGTATCTTCGCGGGCGAGATCTGCCACAACCACCTTCTTGCAGCCCTTGTCCTTAAGGATTTGAGCCAATTTTTCTACAGCCTGTTTGGTGTTGCCGTAGACCGACGTATAGGCGATCATGACACCTTCAGATTCTACATCGTAATTTGTCCAGATCTTGTAGTAGTTCATGTACTCATCCACATTCCCGACGATGGTAGGGCCGTGGAGGGAGCAAATCTTTTCAATGTTCTTGTCGGCAAGTTTTGCAAGAACAGCCTGGGTATTTATGCCGAACTTGCCTACGATGCCGAAATAGTAACGACGGGCTTCGCACGCCCAGCCTTCGGGGTCAACCTCGTCGTTTGCACCGAACTTGCCAAAGGCATCTGCAGAGAACAGAACTTTTTCGCTGTCTTCGTAGCTCATGATGACTTCGGGCCAGTGGACGTTGGCTGCGGTGAGAAAATTTAACGTATGGGTGCCAAGTTCAATCTTGGTGCCTTCGACGGCTACCATTTGACGGTCGTTGTAGTCGGTACCGAAATAGTTCTTCAGCATAGTAAATGCCATCTTGGAAGCTACAATCTTTGCTGCGGGATACTTTTCCATAAACAGCTTGATGTTTGCGGAATGGTCCATTTCCATGTGGTGTACGACCAGGTAGGCCGGCTGCTTGTCGCCGATGACGGCTTCGATATTCTTGAGCCACTGTCCGCCGAATTTCTGGTCCACGGAGTCCATTACGGCAATCTGTTCGTCAAGGATGACGTAGGAGTTGTAGGCCATGCCCAGAGGGACTTCGAACTGGCCTTCGAACAAATCGATTTCGTGGTCGTTGACGCCCACATACTTGATGGTATCCGTCACCTTCATTTCGTAGGAAAAGCTCATACAAAAACTCCTGTTAATCTTAAATTTTCGGGAACAAAGATAGAAAAATTTTGGTCAAGCCCGGGACAAACAGCAAAAGAGCACGGGACAACGAAGGGAAACCGGGTTAACGACCCAAAATACAAAAAACAGTTTTTCAAAGGAAAGCCCTCGCATTAACTTACGGGCTCCTTACGTAAATAATGTGCAATTTTTCACACTATGGAACGTATAATTTTTTTTATGGTTCAAAAACATTTAAAGAATTTGTCTGGAATTGTATATTTGGCCGGGTTTTAAAGATTAGGTTCATTTATGGTCAGGTTATTGCTCCTCATATTTGCCTTTACGGTGACATCCTACGCAGAAAATGTCCCCATCAAGGCGACTCGAGCATCGGCCACGCTGCCACCTCAATCTGGTGTCAATTTCAGCACCCGAAACCTCATAGACAAACTCTCCAGTACCAGTTGGGCAGCCCCATTCCACAACAAGTCAATTACTGTAGAACTAAAGGTGGATGCCTTTGAAGTCAATAAACTTCGCATTTTGAACGGAGACAACCTGGACAAGCATGCCTACGACAGAAGCAGCCGCGCCAAGAAAATCAAGATCTTCGTAAATAACAAGGATAACCTTGTGCAGTCCGAAACACTGAAGAACAGCACCTGGAAAGAAAACGGAAATTACGACGAAATCTCCTTTTCTCCGGCACTGCAAGATGTAAAGATTCTGATCATCCAAATTGAGTCCGTCTATCCCGGTATCATAAAGGATGAACTGATGATTTCTGAAATTGCAGTAGAAGGCCTCGTGAGCAATCCATTGAAGCAGGATTATACGCCGGAATTTATGACCCTGACAGATGCCCGGGACGGTCAGGAATACAAGACACTGAAAATCGGCAATCGTCAATGGATGGCCGAAAATCTAGCTTACGCAGACGAAGGCAGTTCCTGTGTGGAAATCACGGTTGGAGTCCGCTGTTCAGAAAAGGGGAGGTACTACTCCGAATTTTCCGCAGACGACGGACTTTGCCCCCTGGGATGGCGCCTGCCCACCAGGGAAGACTTCATGGAGCTGAACCAATTCGTCAAGGACATGGCCTTGGACACCGCAGGCATATTCCAGGAACTATTTATTTCTTCAGAGTCCGCCAATCGTTTCGGCCTGGGACTGTATGGCAGCGACAGTCTTTTTAACAGCTCACCTATGGAAACCGCCTTCTGGGTACAACGTTTCAAGATTGAGGATTTCGAAGGCGACGTACCGTTTGTGCGTGTGGATGCAACCCGAGGGGCATACGCACCCGATGCAGAAATAATGAGCCATTTTCGCAATATAGACATTAAGCAACGTACGTCATTCTTTGTCCGCTGCGTCGAGGAATAATCAGCCTAAAATATTTTTTACGTTTTTTGCAACCTTTTTTTGCACAAAAACGTCAAATGAATTGACAGAAAGGTCGGTGATTTTTACTTTCTGCATAGCAAAATGTAAAAGGAGAAAACATGAACAAGATTCTCACTGCCATGGTCCTGGTTGTTGGTCTGGCGATTCCTTCTTTTGCTCAATTCGATGGATATTCTTCCTCTTTTGAGTCGTCCTCTCTGGGCCTGGACCACCGTCGTCGCCCCCACGGCCCACCTCCTCCTCCGCCACCACCACCACCTCCTCCTCCACAGACCGTAATCTCAACAGAAGATAGCCCGGTTCGCCTGGGCGGCCGCATTGCCATCGGTTTTGGACAGGTCGACGAATTTACCCACATCAATGCTGAATTTGGCGGTGCCGTACACGTTCGCATTATACCCAAAGTTTTTGCAGTGGGCGAAGTTGATCTATCTCTTCGCAATTACTCCAAGACCTATGATTCCAAGAAGAGCGACGGATACTACTACGAGTTTGAAGACACTTTTACCCAGTTGTCCCTGGACGTACCCCTTATCGGCAGGTACGAGCCCTTGAGTGCACTCTTCCTGGAAGGCGGAATAAAGTTGGGTTTCAACTTGTCCAGCATATACACTGATTCTTATACTTGCTACACAAGCATATTCGGAGACTACGTTGATAGCGGCTCCTTCGACGAGTCCGAATGGGATGCCAACACGGTGACGGTGTCCATGCTTTTTGGAATCGGTGCAACCTTGAGGAATACCATCGGTCGCGATGTTGACGTGGGTGTTCGTTTCCTCTTTGACCTGAACGGAAGCACCTTTGACTATGATTTCATAAATATGGACAATAAACTTGAAAAGCATATCGCAGGCGAAGGCCATCCCTGGTCAATCCAGTTCCAGGCCACCTACCTGCTGTAATTCGTCAAATGCTCTTTGAAAGGTCCCGCTGCATAGGCGGGATTTTTTATTTTTGGCCCCATGGATTCCCTTTCCGAGTTTCTGACCTTTACCAATTCTCCAAGCCTTAACCTATTCCAGAAGGTTCAAGGAGAAGCCATCCACGTCAACGGGACCTCTGTCCCCTTGGCCTCCATGATGGTGGCTGCAAGGTTCCTAAAGAATCCAAGCCCCATTCTAGTTGTGGCAAGGGATTACCGCAGCGCAGAATCCTGGGTAGAAAACTTGGAAAGCATGGTGGGGGAGAATTTTGTACGGTTTTTCCCATCCATCGGATTAAAGCCCTACGAAAAAAAGATTCCCTTTGAAGGCGTCGTTGAGGAACGCTTAAAATTCTTCAGGGACCTTGAAAAAAACGAAGCCCCATTCATTACGGTTTGCCCCTTGGACGGGTTGCTCACGCGATTGCCACAGCCTGGCTTTGTGGCTCGGGAATCAAAAAAATTGAAGGTGGGGGATGTGCTGGAGCCAAGTTCCCTGAGGCCCTGGTTTCTGGATCACGGGTTCATCGAGCAGCCCGTTGTCAGCGGTGTGGGGGAGTTCTCCATCCGCGGATGCATCGTAGATGTCAACTGCCTGCTGTACCCTCACCCTATCCGTATTGAGTTTTTCGGAGACGAAATCGAATCCATAAGGACTTTCGACATTTTCTCCCAACGTTCCGTAGAGCAGGTGAACAGCGTATTGCTGTACCCCATGGGCGAATTCGTGGTGCCCGAAAAGGAGATCGCTTTGCACGGTGGCGATTCCGCCGGATTGTGGTGGCAGCGCAGCCGTTATGAAAAACTGGAATGCAGCCTTCTGGACTATCTGCCTACTGCAGCCCTGGTTTTCGAGGAATTGAGCCTTCTTTCGGAAAACGCATCCAAGTACTACCTGAATTGCGAATCTGTATTTCATGAGGTGCGCGAGGCGGATCCAGACGCAGTGCCTCCCCACGAAATCTGGTTGAAGATAGGCGACTTGTCCCGTGACTTTGTGGGGCGAAGTTCCATGGACGTTACCCGCGTAAACGTAGATGACGGTAACTGGCACGATTTGCGTTGCAGGCCCCAGGATTTTTCATCCCATGGTACCGATGAGGTGGCAAAGGCCATCGAATCGTTTGCCGCCACCGGCGGGCGGGTCTACGTTGTCGCGCCTACAACCGGCGGTCTAAATCGATTAAAACAGGTCTTTGAAGACTTGCCCATCGAGGCATACATCCAAGGTTCCCTTTCCGAGGGCTTTTGGCTTGAAGAAGACAACATCGCCTTCTTGACCGAAACGAGAATTTTCAACCGCCATTCCAGCAAGGCCCGCAAGCGCAAAATTTCGGGCTCCGTCACCGGGGCGCTGATGATCGAGTCCCTGAACCGCGGGGACTACGTTGCCCACGAGGATCACGGTGTAGGCAAATATGTTGGCCTTGTGCGTGTAGAGGTCAACGGCGGCATGGTGGACTGTGCCCTGCTGGAATATGCCGATGGCGACAGGTTGAAGTTCCCCGTGGCCGACCTCCAGAAAATCGAGCGCCTTGAAAATACAGAAACGCCGCCCAAACTGGATAAACTGGGCAGCAAGGCTTGGGAAAACCTCAAGAAACGGGTCAAGCAGAAAGTCATCCAGATTGCCCGTGACCTTGTGGAACTTTACGCCAAGCGGGAACTTATCGAAGGCTTTGCATTCCCCCCTGACGGAAAAATGCAACAAGACTTCGAAGACGATTTTGAATACGAGCCTACCCCCGACCAGATAAAGGCCACTGCCGACATCAAACGTGACATGGAAAGCCATCGCCCCATGGACCGTCTGATTTGCGGAGACGTGGGCTTTGGCAAGACCGAGGTCGCCATGCGGGCCGCCTACAAGTGCATTGCAAGTAAAAAGCAGGTGGTTCTCCTGGTTCCTACGACAATTCTTGCAGCCCAGCACTACGAAAACTTCAGGGAGCGCTTTGCTGGCACCGGGGTGAACATCGCCCTTGTAAACCGTTACAAGACCGCCAAGGAAAAACGAGAAATTTTCCAGGATGTTTCTAAAGGGATAACCGACATTCTTATCGGCACCCACGCTCTCCTTTCTGAAAAGAACCAGTTTAAGGACCTTGGGCTTCTCATTATCGACGAGGAACAGAAGTTCGGTGTAAAGCAGAAAGAAAAACTTAGGGAAATGCGCTTATCCGTAGATTCCTTGAGCATGAGCGCAACACCCATTCCCCGATCCCTTCATTTGAGCATGACCGGCGTCCGGGATATTTCCTTGATCAACACTCCGCCCATCAACCGTCTGCCTGTCGAAACAAAACTGATGAAACGGGATGACGAAGTCCTGAAAAACGCCATCTTGGACGAATTGGCGCGAGGTGGCCAGGTGTTCATTGTAAACGACCGCGTTCAAAGCATTTATGCGTTGCGTGACGATGTGGAGGCCATGGTGCCCGACGCAACCATCGGGGTTGCCCACGGGCAAATGAACGACCGGGAACTTGAAAACGCCATGGAAGCCTTTATTTCGCGGAAGTTCGACATCCTGGTGAGCACCAGCATTATCGAATCGGGCTTGGATGTGCCTAACGCCAATACAATAATTATTATGAACGCCCACCACTTTGGAATAAGCCAACTTTACCAGATGCGTGGGCGAGTGGGGCGGAGCAGCGTTCTTGCAAAGGCATACCTTGTGATTCCTGCAAGGCACGATATATCACAGGAATCCATGAGGCGTCTGCAGGCCCTGGAACAGTTTACGGACTTGGGCAGCGGCTATCAACTGGCCATGCGGGACCTAGAAATTCGCGGTGCCGGAAACCTGCTGGGGCAGGAACAGCACGGGTTTATTGCGGAGGTCGGCTTTGAAACCTACGTCCGTCTTGTGAGGGAGGCTGTGGAAATGCTTCGCGGCGGCCCTGTAGAAAAGCCCATACAAACCAGCGTAGAAATTGGCGTAGACGCTTACCTTCCTGAAGATTACATCGAAGACGGCCTGACCCGCATTACCATGTACCAGCGCATTGCCCGCGTCACAAATACTGCCGAAATCGAAAGTATACGGCAGGAACTTCAGGACCGTTTCGGGCCTGTACCCGATGCCGCCCGAATGCTTTTGATGGTGACTGAAATCGCTCTGTTGGCCGGACGACTTAGGATTCAAGGGCTTGTGCAGCGCAAGGGCATGCTGGCCGCCACTTTCGCAGAATTTCCGCCTCCAGAACCGCGTATCATCAGCGAAATGTACGGAGCAACCCAATTCCCCATGCGCATCATGGGTGGCTCGCCCCTGCAGTTGGTTATCGAACTTGGAAAAGGCGACAATAAGGAACTTGCCGAACGTACCCTTCAGGAATTCCGCGGATTTTCGGGAATCAAGGCGCAGTTGGCGACAATCCAGCCAAAGAATCCATTGCTTGCCGCAAGCGAAGAAGTTCATTAGTCACCCGTTCAGCGGTCCAGGAATCGTTATCGCCATCAGTTTCCAACCTTATTTGCCCTGCCGGTATTTCTGCAATCGAATTGCGGGTCGATTTCTTCCGAAAAGAATCTCCGTGAAGGGAAAATACAGCCCTGTCTCCAAGCAACCTCAGGGCAGACCTCACTACGGAGATGTCACCTCCAAACCGATGGAATACAACCTGGGGAATTTGCCTTGCGTAGGGTTCTGTCAAGCGAAGCACTCTGCTGTAATCGCCCACACAATGAATCTGCACGGATCGTCCCAGTTCCTTTGCAAATTCAAACTGTCGCAGCAGAGCCTGTTCTTGAATGTCTCCGTCTTCGTAACCAGGGTAACGCCTGTCCAAACCGCATTCACCTACCTGTATTTCCGGACGGGCCCGAAGAATCTGCTCCAGACGGTTCCATTCCTCGGAGGTCACCGTGCTTGCAATCATGGGGTGGATGCCGAAAAAACTATGAAAATTGGGGCCTTGTTTTTTTAGTTTTTCCATCAGGTCCAATGACAAGTTCCATTCCCAGGGTTCGCAGGCCACGTTATTGAAACCATCGCCCCCTTCTAAAAGGGCGGCTCCGGTCTGAATAGGGGAGTGTAATCTTGCCAAATGAAGGTGAAAATCGAACATTTGCCTACAAAATAGACATATAAAACGGCTAAAAAACGACTTTTTAGCTTTATCCAACAAAAAAAAGGTTGTTTTTCCAAAAGAAAAAGCCTAATTTAGGGCTATAAGTTTTAATTCATCCTCAATAAAAGGAGTTTATGATGCGTGATTTGCTGGAAAAGGCTTTAAACAAGGGCCTGACCGTCTCTTTTTCTAATGAAAATGGTTTTGCCGTTATTCGCATTTGCAAGGGCGGCGACGTTGTGGCCAGTTGTAGCCTGGGATCCGCCGATTTTCGCACCAGCGTCGAAGATTCTCTCCAGTCCCTGATGATGGACCTGGACCGCAAAGGTATTTAAGAGCGGCATTCCACACTAAAATTTTAAAGGACGCCCGGTTGATCCGGGCGTTTCCTTTATACGGAGGATTTCTCCAAAACAAAAATGCCCGGTGATGAGCCAGGCATTTTTTGCGAAACCTTTTTTAAGATTTGGCGGTTAGGTTAGTTGATGCGGCCTACGAGGTTGCCAGAAAGCATAAAGTCCCTGGTGCAACCGTAACTATGGAAGCCAGCAGACAAGCTGAAACGGCTGGTGAAAGCCTTTTCCAGGTAGATTGCGCCAAGAACATCCTTGACGTGGGCAGGGTTCTGGGTTACACCGTAGAAGTCCTTGTGCTTATAACGGTCATTGATTGCTTCGGCTTCGATGATGATGCGGTCAACAACCGGGGTATAGATGGTAACGCCCGCGGTGATGGGCAGCACAGCTTCGTCGGCAATGTCCATGGCAGCGGCCTCCAGGAACACGTCCAGAGTCTTGTTGACGGGCAGGTTGAACTTGGCGGAAATGTTGTGCTTGATTTCAGCCTTCGTGTCGTAGATTACGTCAAAGACGTTGCTGCGGTAAGCCAACTGGACCTTGAGGAGTGCAATGCTTTCAAGGCCATGGAAGTTGAACGCTGCACGGAGGTCGCCCTTGTCCAGATTGGCGGAGCGGCTGATCAAGGAAATGTACATGTCCATGTTGTCTGTGGGAGTGAAACCGAACTGCAGCTGGTTTTCGGGATTCTGGGTGGAGAGGAACCCTGCCATGTAACCGTCTACGTAGCCACCGAAGTAGTCACCGCTCTTGTCGGTGTTGTCCCAGCGACCCACCTTGAAGGTGAA
>JABUUR010000463.1 GCA_021443065.1 Fibrobacter sp. | reverse complement strand
GCTGGTCCCCGTAGGGGGAGGATCCCCCGCTTGCTACATCATATATCCATTTCAATTTTTAAATCTTTAAGCTTTCGCCATAGTGTGGCGCGGCTAATGCCCAACTTTTTGCAGACTTCGGACTTGTTTCCGTTGCATACGCTCAAGGCGTTAAGAATGTGCCGCCTCTCCAGTTCATCCAACGTCAGAATATCGTCGTTGGAGCCTGTTCCCTGCGGGTTGGTCGCAACCTGCCCCCCTGTCGCTCCCGACGTCGCATTGTAACCCTGCGATCCGTAGGCCCCCTGCGAAACAGTGACCGCCGTAGGTTCGCCATAGCCGATGCTTTTTGCCATGTCGATTGCCACAGCGGCATCTTCGTGTTGTTCGCCCTTGATATGGGGAATGGCCATAGTTTTTTCCTTGGCACATTCCTGCACGTTCTCGGGCAAATCTTCCAGACGGATAACGCCGTTCTCCGAAAGCACGATGGCGTGCTCCAGAATGTTTTCAAGTTCCCGTATGTTGCCGGGGTATTGGTACTTTGTCAAGGCATAAAGCGCTGCCGGCTCCAGGTCGATGATTTCCTTGCCCTGGGATTCCTTGTTCTTCAGGATAAAGTATTTGATCAGGTTGGGCAGCGCCGGCTTGCGGTTGCGCAGCGGCGGCAACTGAAGGTGGAACGTGTTCAGACGGTAGTACAGGTCCTCGCGAAAATTTCCGCCGACCATGCGTTCCTGCAGGTTGCGGTTTGTGGCTGCGATAATGCGCACGTCCAAATAGCGGGCCTCTGTTTCGCCCACCCGCCTAATTTCGTGGCTCTGCAAAAAACGCAGCAGTTTGACCTGCGTTGCAGGCGAAAGTTCGCCCACCTCGTCCAGAAACAAGGTGCCACCGTTGGCTGATTCAAACAAGCCCTTCTTGTCTGTGGTGGAGCCTGTGTATGCCCCCTTGCGGCTTCCGAAAAGTTCGCTCTCCACCAGGTTCTCGGGAATGGCCCCGCAGTTTACCGCCACAAAGGGCTCGTTTGCCCGCTTGCTGTAACGATGGATGACGTTGGCCAAAAATTCCTTGCCGGAGCCGGACTCGCCCGTAATAAGGACCGTGCTGTTGGTGGGGGCGATCTTGTAGACGGTCTTTAAAATCTTGCGCATCTCCGCAGTGTTTCCAAGCAGACTGTCCAGCACCTGGGATTCCATGAGCTGGCTGTTGGACTTGTTCTGCATCTGGGCCTGGATCTTTTGCGCAGTAGCCTCCAGATGCGCAAGGGTGATGGGCTTCTTTAAAAAACTGTTGGCACCGCGTGTAATGGCGCTGGCAGCCCCCTGCCAGTTGCGGTCGTCGCATAAAATGAAAATTTCAATCCCGGGGTGGCGCTCCTTGAGGTAACTCACCATGTCCATGTTGTCCATCATCAAGAAAGGGACTTCGATAAACGCAAGGTCTATGGAATCCTTTTTGATCAAAGGCATCAGGACATTTTCGTCGGAACAAGTCAAAAGGTTGGTGTTCGCCACCGACCAGGAACTTTGGATGCCGTTTACGAATTTCCGATCAGAATCCGCAATGAGAATATTCATTTTCTAAAAAAGAACCTTGTTAGGAATGGCTCTTGATGATTTCATCGACCTTGGCGCGGAGGGCCTGCAGGTCTACGGGCTTGTTGAATGTGGCGGCGACATCGAAGTGCTGGGCCGTGACCAGGTAGTCTTCTGCGGCAGTACGGCCACCGCCGCTCACGGCGATGGTGCGGTCGCTCATGTTCAAACGGCGCAAGTCCAAGATGACTTCGTAGCCATCCACGTCGGGCATGATGATGTCGGTAATGATCACATCATACGTCTTGTTCTGGTAGAGGGCTTTGGCGTCACGGCCATTACTGGCGGTCTCCACGTTGTATCCTTTGATTTCAAGGGCGGATTTCAACATGAGGTTGAACTGCTCGTCGTCATCGATAACCAAGATAGTGGACATTAATTCTCCTTGCTTTCTGTTTCTACAGGCCAATATAGATTAAATGTAGTTCCTTTGCCTAGCGTTGTTTGCACTGTAAAGTAGGCATTGCCCTCTTTTAGCAGTCGTAACGCCGAAGATAATCCCAAACCCAGTCCTTCTCCGGGGGCTTTGGTGGTAAAGAAGGGTGCGAAAATCCGTTCCAGGGTGCCGGAGTCCATTCCGGTGCCTGTATCCGAGATTACGATTTTTGCGTAATTTCCGGGAGGAATGGGCGGTGCGAAGGGGCTTATCAACTGCTCTTCCAAGTCTTCGCGGAGCAACTGGAAGGTGAGGGTGCCACCCGTTTCCTTCATGGCAAAAATTGCGTTGTTTGCCATGTTGCTGATAATGCGGTCCAGCGAGGCCACCACGCCGCGGATTTTTACGTTGTGGTCCATTTCGGTACTGTTGAGAGCAATGTTGGGCGGCAGGGTAAGGGTGAGCTTTTTAACCACGTCCTCGATAATCATATAGGGGCAGATCACGATGGCCGGGGTGGCGGACTTTGCGTTGCCCCGAATGGCATCCAGAAGTTCTTCGAGGGAGGTCTTGCCCCGCTGTGCGGCCTTCAGGGCCTCGGCAATGAACATGTTTGCCTGGTGTCCTTCCGGAAGTGTTTCCTGGGCCAGTTGGCAAAAGCCGATCTGGGAACCCAGAATGTTGTTGTAGTCGTGGGCGAAAGCGCCACACATGGTGCCCAGTTCTTCCAGTCGGCTGTGAATGAACTTTTGTTCCCGGAGCATATTGCGTTCCTGTTCCAGACGTCGCTGCTTTGTGATGTCCACCATGATGCAAAGGGTCTTGAAGGGGGGCTTGCCCTGCAAAATGGGAATGTACATGTTGTCGAAAGTCTGGATCAGTTCGCCGTTCTTTATAAGCCTGTTGGCCTCGTCCTGGGAAACTTCCTCGCCGTCCTTGTTGACGTAGGATGTGTAGACTCCCGCCTCGCCGTTTTCACGGGCGTTTCTTTCGTAGGCGGTGACGTTTTCCGGGGGCGTGTTGGTACCTTCGACGGAACCCTGCTTTTCCAGGTCCTGCTGGTTCTGCTTTTGATAAACTCCAAGTTCGTTCTTGTACCAAACCCTAAAGGGGAGAGCGTTGATCAAGGTGTTCAACACATTTTCCTTTTCGGACTTGATGCGTGCTTCCTTGTTCAGTCGGTCTTGGTAGCGGGCGATGTCGTGAGAAAATTCCATGTACTGTTCGTTCAGGGCCCTCAAATCCTTTTGCAGCAAAAGTGTCTTGGACTGGTCCACAAAATAGGCGATGTTGATGGTGGTGACCATCGTCTGCCTTATTTTAAAGAAATGGATTTTGAAGGAGTGACGTTCTCCGTTCAAGTCCATTTGAATGTCGTCGTAGACTACTTCGCTAAAAAAGTTCAGGTTTGGCGGGAACACGCTACGGATCGATTTTCCGATCAGGCTTTCCGTTGAAAGAGCCAGCAATTTGGCCGCACCCTGGTTTGCGTAATTTATTCTTCCGTTGTCGTCATAATAGACAATGCCGTCTTCCATCTTGCTTATAAGTTTGCGCAAGAACCACAATGAACTTTTGTTCTTGAAGGAAATAGACGAATAGTATTGACCGCAAAGAAACGCAAGGAATATGGTCAGTAACTGGTGCCAGAACATAAAGTGGAAAGGCCCGAGCCAGGTTTCCATGTTCAGGGTCAGGGGGATGGCAAAGTCGAAAATGAATGCGATGGAAATAATGGCTGCGAAAGTGCCTGCCATGTACTTGCCGGTTTGTGCCAGGGGTTGGTCCATGGCCTGCATGGATCCGCGCAGCAGCTGGTAGATGTTTGCTATCAGTACAGGGAGCAAAAAGAAAATGTAGAGGACGCTGAACGCTATGAATATGGGATTCGTGTGGATTAACTGAAAATCGAACAAGTCAAAGGACTGCAGAAATTCGGGGTCTATGATGAACAAGGCCGTAAGGCCCACCACGAGAATCGAAGATGCGATGTTGGAGATTCTTCGGAATGTGGGGAACTTGCTGAAGGTCACCGTTTCGCCGATCTCGTAGCATGCCATGCCCACACGGGTCCAGATCAGGGCCTGGATGCCGAACAGGACTTGCCGCATGTTGTAAGAAGTTGTGCCTGGTTCAATGTCTCCGCTAAAGAGGATGATTCCCAGCAGGCTACAGAAATTCCACATGATGTTGAAACGCATCATTTTGTTGAGGGGCTTTGGAATTTGCTGTACAGTCATCCTTTTCGCCATCAAGGTGGTGAAATAGAACGACAATGCCAGTCCCACGATGGTGAGAATCAGCAGGTACGGAGAACTTGAATACAGGCTTTCGGCCATGCTACCTTACCCGCTTTATGCCGAAGGTTTCTGTTTTTTCGCAAGAATTTTTTCCGGAGAACTTCTTGACGATATCTGGTTCCTTGTCCTTGTTAGGTACGAAGGTTGTCTTGAGTTGGGCCTTGTAAATGTAGGCGCCTGTTGCCGCCGCCTGGCCGTTTTCCGCCTGGAGGCCGGTGCCCAGTTTGCTTGCCCATTCCGCGTAGAATACGACCTTGCCCGCATTGGACAGGTACTGGCTGGAAGTCACGTTGAACTTGCCTGCCACGCGGTTCACGTAGGTGCCCAGATTGGTGTAAACCGGCATATTGTAACTGACCCTCAAGGTGTCCCATGCGGCAGTTTCGGCGCTGGAGGCCCCGCGGGGTACCGTCATGTCGATTTTCCAGATGGCGCCCTGGAGGCTTGCGAGACTGATGCCGCTTGCGACTACCGCTTCATTCTCGATGAGGTCCAGGGAATTTGTCCTGGGATTGAGAATGTAGAACCTGATGTTCTTGTTGTTCTGTACGCCGGAGGGCATCTTTCCGTCGGAATTGGAAACCGCATTTGCAAGTTCGATCTTGAACTTGATCTTGGGCTTGCCGCTGTTGGTGATGGGAATCCAGGGGGCGTTGGTCGCCGGGATGTTGCCGTACTTGTCCTCGAGGGCTCCCATTCTCTGGGGCAGCATGCGGACATAGTCTCCATCGTTGGGGGCAAAGTCGCTGTCGGAGCCGTACCCTGCCGTCAACTGTCCGTTGGCGCCCAATGCCAGGGTCCTTACCTCGTTTGTTCCGATGGATGTCACCTTGTCGCCCTGCTTCTGGTTGTAGTAGGGGAGGATTGTGCTCTTTTCGACCACAGGTTCGCTGATGGTAATGCTCAGGAGGGTCAAGTCGCCGTACCTGGACGTGGTGATGGAGGCCGAGGTGAACACGGGGCCGGCCTTGTCTTCGGCAAGGGTGGAACTGGATTCGTAGGTGGCTCCTGCGCCCAGGTGCTGGGTCACAAGGCCTGCGCCTTCGACGGCAACGCCTCTAAGCGAACCGCTGTAGGTGCCGCTGGTAACGCCCAGGCTAAAGGGTGTTTTCAAGTCCAGGGTGGCCGCGGTATTGTTCAGCACAAGTTGGGATCCCGCAACCCACAATGTCTCGGGAACCGCGTAACCGAAGATAACGGAAACGCTGTCCGGAACGTGTCTTGCGTCAACTTCACGTTCAAAGACGATGTCCACGTGTTCTGCCAAACCGTCTTCGTCCTTGTCGGAAATGGCGGCGTAGGTCATGGGCACCGGAAGAATCTTCAGCATAATGGGGAGTTTGGGTTGTCCGCAAAGTGTAGAAACACCGTTGCCGTTCTTGTCCTTGATACCGCTGTTGCCCATCAGTTGCGCAGACATGCCTTCGGTAACAATCGAGACATCGCCGCTGCCAAAGCCTATTTCGAATTCCCATATATTCAGGGAGTCATTATAGATCTTGGAGAACAGCACCGTGGGGGAGTTTACTGCCGTAGAACCGTCCTTGGCGAACAGTTGAACGGGCCAGTCGGTGCCCGGTGCGGAAATAGGCTCGCTGAACTGCATATACACCTTGTCGCTTGTCGCTCCGGCAACCCTTTCAAGTACGGAAACCGACAGCAGCGTGGGCGAAATACCGTCCTGGTAGAAGTCTTCCACAGACTTTGTCCCGCCATTGATGTTGGAAACCAGCCAGATTTTTCCCTCGGGATTGGTCTTTACCTTTGCAGGGACGTCGATGGCGACCAGCAGGTTCTTTTCGTTCAGACTGACGACCTTCTTGGATTCGTATGTGAATCCTTCGTATTCAAAGGAAATGGAATTGAAACTCTGGTTGGGCAGGTATTCGTTTGTCAGGGTAATGTTAATGGCGTCGGGAATGTTGTCGCAGTCCCTGTCCACCATCTTCGCTACGTCGATGATGGGCCAGTCCGGCAACTTTTCGATGTTCAGTTTGGCAGTGCCCGGAACGTATTCGTACTGGCTCGATGTAGTCCTTACAACCATGTTGGTGTTCAAAGGCTCGTCGGAACTTATGTAGAACGTGGCCACCCCTTTTTCGAGGGCAATGCTTGTTACGGGAATGGTGGCCGTGGCTGTATTCCAGAAGGTGATGTTGCCCAACTCCGTGCTTATGTTCAAAGTCAGGTTCACCGTGTCCAGAAGGGTCAGGGTGCTGTCCAGGAGTTGTACGACGACTTCGGCTCTCTTGCCCGTGTAGGCCGTGTATTCATTCTGGTTGAAAACCAGGAATCGTTGTTCCAGCGGAGTGGTGATGGTGTCGATTTCCACGTTGGAACGTACCACGGCGCAGGCACAGTCGTACTTGTTTTCGATGTTGGAATTTGCCCCATGGTTGTGCCAGCTGACCCATTCCATGTAGTTGTTTCCGTAGGCCAATATGGTGTCCTTGGCGAACACGTAGGAATCGGTACGGTTGCCCTTGTCGTAGATAAAGGTCTGGCTGACTCCGTTCATTTCAAGGTCGTCCAGGAATCCGTTGGGCGAAACGGTGCTGAAACCTTCGTAACTTGTCTTGTAATCCAGTTTTTCAACGGAGTATTCGGGGCTCTTGAATGGCTTTTCAAAATCCAGGGTCACGGTGCGCTTTACCTGGGGGCCTTTTTCCGGCGTGTAGTCGGGGCCATAGCCGTAAATGTGCTTGCCGTGGTAATAGACTGCGATATAGGGGTCCCGCACAAAGGCCACTTCCTTTACGCCGTTGACCTTTTCGATGAACGATGTCTCGGAGCCGCTGTAGTAGGGTCCCTTGGTCAAGTCGATGCCGTTGAACTGTTCGGGGTCGTCTTCCGCCGTATGGGCTCGCAGGGACCACGATCCTTCCAGTTCGCCGAAGTTGGTTGTTTTGACATTGGGGTTGTAGTCCTTGAATGCAAGCTGGAACAGCAACTGTCCGGAAACCTCCAGCACGCCGTTCACCTTGATGGGCAGGTAGTAGCCTCCCAGGCCGTCGCTTTGCGCGCTGCCGAATTCCAGGTTGATCGGACCGTTCACGACACCGTTTCCACCAAAGTTCTGCTTGATGTTGCTCATTGCCGCCAAATTGGGGTTGTTCAGGTAAAGCCGCATTTCGAAATCTTCGAAGGGAATGGTATCGTTGTTGGAAATGCTTACGATGAACTGGTAGCAACTCTTCCAATCGGAACATTCGGCCTGATAGGAACTGGGCTTTACGCTGATGTCCAGATCTGCGTAAGAGGAATAGGCTTCCGTGGTGAATGAGTAGCCGGTGCCGCCGTTGTCGTCGGTTGTTGTGCCGGAGGAAACGTTAAAGTAGTAGGTGGTGCCCGGCTTCAAGTCGGTGAGAACCGCCTCGTGGAACAGGACCGCTCCGCCGTTGGCAGGTGTCGACATGTCGTAGGTTCGGGAGTTGGCTGAGTAATTTACCACGCCGTTCATGCGGTCGCTTGTCCACCAGTAGATCTTTGCACTGCGATGGTCTACCTGGCAGATGGTCACGCCGCTGATATTTGTCTTGGTTGTTGTCATGACGAACTTGTACCACTGGCCATGATTGTCGTCGGTGGTCATGTTGCGCTTGGTGTCCATACCTTCCAAGAAGAAATAGTAGGTCTGGCCGGGAATGAGATTTTCGAGGGTCACCGCCCCGCCCTTGCTTGCCTTTTTCTGCTGGACTGATTTTGCACCGGTCACATTGGGCGTGGTGTTGTAGAATACGGTGACGAGGGCAACTTCGTTGGCATCCCAACTGACAACAGCCGAAGTTTCCGTAATGGGGGTGCCCGCAATGTTGCTGAACAGCGGTCCGTCCACGTCCAGGGGCAGGGGCTGTGCGAGGCTCTGGGCCGGGAACATGAATTGTGCGGTAAAGTCGATGCAGGTTTCCGTGGAGGTGTACTTGCTCCAGTCCTCGATCAACGTCAAGTGGGGTGCGCGGGCTCCCATCAATGCACCTACGGGGCAGCGGTACTTGTAGGGCATGCCGCCGGCGTTGTAACCGTCGGGATTGGAAGCGCGGTTATGGGGGTGCTGGGGGTTCTTGTCGCCTGCACCCATGAGGAAAGAAATGTCCCAGGGGTTTGCACCCAGAATAAAGTACATGTTGTCCAGGGCGACTTTCAGGTAGCGTTCGTCACCGGTCAGTTCGTACATCAAGAATATGGCGACGGCCGTACCCATGTTGTAACGCATCACGCCCCAGTCGAAGCTGGTCCACACCAGGTTGTAGGGGGTGATCACGTGCAACTTGCTGGAGCCTTCGTGGGGTTCCCCTTGGGTGGCGGGGTTTTCCAGCACCAGGGAGTCGCCGTCGTTGGTGGAGTTGTCCAGCACCTTTCTGAAGGTGGCCATGGTGCGCATGGAAAGAGAGTCACGTTCTATTGGCGTAAGACCGTAGGCTTC
>JABUUR010000031.1 GCA_021443065.1 Fibrobacter sp. | reverse complement strand
ATGAACACAATTTTTTACAAAAAAGGGCTTGCATTTTAACATAGTTCATCCCGGGCTTGGCCCGGAATCTCCATAAGTGTTTTTCCCGTAATTGAATGACGTTTATCACTGTTTTTTGCATTTTTGTATCATAAATTTTTAACAAAAATCTTAGAATTTAATAAAAAATAGACTAAAAGTTAAATTTACATTAATTTTGTATCTTGAATATATTGCTTTTTTGTATCTTAAATAGTATATTAAAAGCATGAAACCCGTCATGGAATACAATAGTTATCGCCTTTATGTGCGCGATTATTATGCAGAACGCAAGGATCGTTCCGGTTTTACATGGCGTGATTTCGCCAAGGCTGCAGGCTATTCTTCCCCCGTGTTCCTGAAACTGGTATGCGACGGAAAGTCTAACCTCAGTGATGTTGGTGTAGAAAGGGTGGCCTCCGCCATGGGTCTCGTGGGCGTCGACCTTCAGTATTTCCGCCTGTTGGTCGCCTTCGACCAGGAAAAGGAATCCGAGGCTAAAAAGAAGGTTTATGCCGAAATGCGCAAACTTGCCAGGGAAAATTCCGTGGCCCTGGTAGGGGAGGACCAGTACGATTATTATGATAACTGGATTAATCCGGTCCTTCGCGAAGTCGCCCCCATGCTGCCTGGTGCAACCCCGGCAAAAATCGCCGATAAGATTTTATTCGACGTAGACACCTCCCGGGTCAAAAAATCCTTGGGTATTCTCCAGAAAACCGAACTTTTACAAAAGAATGCCGAAGGGAATTATGTTCAGGGAAACAAGGCCATATCTACAGGTTGCCTTGAAACCGCATCCTTGGCCATTCGGGATATGCACCGCCAGATGGGGGAACTTGCAGTCCAGTCGCTGGACGAGGTCCCCGTGAACCTGCGGGATATTTCCGGCATGACCATCGGCATTTCCGAGGAGGCCTTCCAAAAGATTTCAAAGGAGATTGCTGATTTTCGCCGTCGCGTAAGCGCAATTGTCATGGAAGACTCCAGCGAAAACCGGGTCTATCGATTGAACGTTCAACTGTTCCCGCTCACAAAGGAACTCGCCAAGGAGGGTGGAAATGCTTAGCAGAAAGTATTTTTACGCGATTTCTTGTGCCTGTTTCCTTATGGCATGCTCACCCGAAGGCGGTCAAATCGGCGGAGGAGTAAGCGAAGAAACCAACACATTTGCCGGAGTCCTCGTAGACGTCTCGGGCAAACCGGTGTCCGGCGCAACAGTGCTTGCACGTCATGTTTCCGTAGACTCCATCGCCTTCCAGGATACAACCGACGGAGAAGGTAAATTCAGTTTCGCCTTGAAACACCGTGGGAATTACGCCCTGTCTTCGACGCTGGATTCGATGGCCGTTTACAAGACCTTCGCTTTTGACGGTTCCGAAATCCAAATGGAACTGCCCTTAAGCAAGGCATTGAACTACAGGGGGCAGGTTGCTTTGAGTTCGGACATCAAGTCGAAGAACGTCAAGGTATCCTTGCCAGGGTCCCATTGGTCTACCACGGTAGATTCCCTGGGGTATTTCCAGCTTGAAGGCGTTCCCGTGGGCACCCTTGCCTTGCTGGTTTCTTCCCCCGACCAGTATCATGCAAACTCCACCTTTGCTCTTTATCTGTCCGAAGAATCAGAAACAATCGTAGGGCCGCTGCCCACATCCATAATGTTCAACTTGGACGAAGTGGACTTGTCTGTTGCAGAAGGCCCCCTTCAGACAACCGACAAGCAGGTTATCCAACTGCCTTTAGCCCAAGATTACGGGCTTGTCAGTTGGTGGACCATGGACTACTATAGGGAAGTGGACGAAACCAAGGCCACAACCCTGGATTCAAAGAATCGCACAGACGCCATTGTCGTGTATGGTCCCGAATGTTTTGTCCCGGGCATATCCGGCAAGGCCATCCAGTTACAGTCCGCCAGACAGTTTGGCGTCATAGAAGACGACAAGGGAATCTTGGACAGCCTTACCGAATTAACTTTTGAAGTCATGGTAAAGATAGACTCCCTATGGGAAAAAGTCCCTTACCGCAAGAACATGGTGGGCAAACTGGGCTTTGGTTCCGAAGGCGACAATGACGTTTTCAGTTTTGCCGTGATCGACGGAGATTGCGGAGTCGACAAACCTACGGTGGGCTTTTTCCTGGCAGACGGTTCCGGGGATTCCCTAAGTTGTGCCAATGCAGTCATTGCAGCGGACGCTGTGGACTTTGGCTCGTGGGAAAACATTGTTGTCACATGGAACGGTGATAGGCTTGATTTATACAAGAACGGCATGTTGAATGCCTCCAATCAAGTTTCAGTCAAAATTCTCAATCCTTCCAAGGAACCGATTTTCTTTGGGAAGGAAGACATAAACTTTACGTTGGATGACGTACGTTTGGGTGCAAAGTCAATCAATTCCACGGACGTACTTTACAGGTACTATCTCAAAGGAGGGAGTTTATGAACACCATAGAAACAAATATTATGGACATGGCCTGCTTCGAGGTAAGCGAACACGGCCGCCTTGTCAGTGCCAACAAACGGTTCTGCAAGTTGTTCGGCTTTGAGGAATCCGAAATTCCGTGGCACTACATTACCGATTTGTGCCGCCATGTCGAAGACTGGGAATCCTTCAGGAATTCCACCGACCAGCATTGCTTTGTCATTCGCATGAAAAACCGCAAGGGCCGCAGTTTTGACTGCGACGTTATCCGCGAAACCATCCAGAAGCCCACCGGTGAAATCATTTTCCGCAACATGGTTTGCCGCAAGGACAAGGCCGCACCCAGCTCCATGGAATCATTTGCGGTCAAGACTCCTGCCGTGGTATTCCTTTGCCGTTGCGCCCATTGCGGTGAACATATCCGTGTGGCTACAGCCGCCGAAACCCGCCTTAGAATGGTCTGCGACAAGTGTGCCGTCAAGGCGTACCCCGAGGCCTACCATGTACGCGAAGGTCAAATGTAATTCTTAGAGTCTCCTAACCATAGAACTAAAACCGTCGGCGATTTTGCCGGCGGTTTTTCCATGAAAAAAGACGACCCAGCGGATCGTCCTTTAAATTTTTGATTTTGTAGAATCTAGTTTCCGAAAGCGTCGTTAGCAACATTGGCGGCTTGAGAGACATTTTCTGAAGTCATGGCGGCTTCTTCGACAGTTTCGGCCACTTCTGCGCTTTCGACGGCTTCTTCTGCCTTTTTGTCCGAGATAGAAAGCTTGCCTTCCTTGAACTTATACATTGCGATGGTTGTGGGCTTTTTGGTCAGCTGAATGTAACCCTGACCTGCCTGCTTGTTGATGAAGCGAGCTTCCTGTGCCATCATGACAACAGCGCGGAAAACAGAACCCTGACATTCTTCACTTGCGTAAATATCGTCAAGATAAACTCTCTGATCGTCAGCCATCTTAGTACCTCAAGTTTGTTTTTTTAGTTTCGAAACTAATCCTACAAAAAATCTGAAATGCTTCGTCCAAAACATTTCAGAAGTTTTGTTAGAAGAGGGAGAGGGATTCGAACCCTCGTTACCGCGAGGTAAACACGCTTTCCAAGCGTGCGCCTTCAACCACTCGGCCATCCCTCCAAGGATGTGCGCCAAATATATAATTATTCAGGAGTCTTGTCAAGGTATTTTCGGCTTTTTTGCTAAAAAAAGTGCATTTTTTTTGAAAAAACATGGTAAAAACCTTAACAGCCATCATATAACCCTTAATACTTGCTCAGTTCATCCCACACAACCTGCATTAGCGGCTCGATGGTACGAGCCGTAAAGTCAAACTTGATGTTTGCAACCTCGAACATCTTGGGGACGGAGACGCTGTAGCCTAGACTTTCAGCCTTGAAAAGGTCATCGATTGCTTTTTGCGGGTCTTTTTTGTAGTTGGCCCAGACTTGCAAGGCACCCAGCTGAGCAATACCGTACTCGATATAGTAAAAGGGGCATTCGAACAAATGAAGTTGTTTTTGCCACATGTTGTTGCGGTACGATTCCAGGCCGGAATAGTCCACGCCAGCGTCATAGCGGTCCATGATGCCCGCCCAAATTTCTTCGCGGTCGGCAGCCGTATGGTTTGGCCTGCTGTAAATTTCATGCTGGAAACTGTCAATGCTTGCCACCCAGGGGAACAGCCAAATCACATCTTCAAGTTCGGCTCCGGCACTGCGCTTGATTGCTTCTTCGTCGTTCCCGTAAAATGGCTTGAGATTGCTCATTCCGATCAGTTCCATGCTCATGCTGGCAACTTCCGCAAACTCCGAAGGAACATCGCGGTAGGCGAGAATGGGTTGGTCCGCCAGGGCAAACTGATGGAAAGAGTGGCCAGACTCGTGGAGAAGGGTATAGATGTCGCGGTCCGTCTTGGCAGAATTCATAAAGATGAAGGGGAGGCGGGACTCGTCAAAACCAATCTGGTATCCGCCTGGAGCCTTGCCCAGTCGGGAGTCGGGGTCGATAAGCCTTTGCGACTGCATCTGGCGGGCCCATTTGCCTGCCTGAGGGTGAACGCTTTCAAAAATCTGGTCCACCTTCTCTATCAATTCTTCGCCGGACTGGTAGGGGGCGAGGGGAGCGCGGTTCAAGGGGTCCACAGCCAAATCCCAGGGGCGAAGTTTTTCCAGCCCCATCTTGGAGGCTCGTTTCCTGTAGATTTCCTTCAGCAGCGGAAGCACCAGTTTTTCTACGCTTTCGTGAAAATCGCGGCAATGGGCGGGGGAGTAGTCGAAACGGCGCTTGGCCAGATAGATATAGTCGATGTAGTCCTTGCAGTGGGCGTTCTTCGCAATTTTATTGCGGATAGAAAACAGCCGGTCGAAAGACTTGTTCAAGGCATCCTTGTCCTGCATGCGGCGTTCCCACGAGGCACGCCAGGACTTTTCACGAAGATCCCGGTCGGTGCGTTCCAGGTAGGCGCTCAACTGCTGCATGGTCTGGGTCTTGCCGTCAAATTCAACACTCATGCCGCCGGTAATTTTCTGGTAGGCCTGCACCGCCTTCATTTCTTCGGTTTCGAGAGGAATGTTTTCAGGGCTGAACAGATCCAGCGAAACTTGAATGCTCTTGAACCACACGCCAAACTCGTTTTTCAACAAGTCCTTTGCCGGGTGGCCCATGAGTTTTTTATTCAACTTATCGTCGAACTCGCTGGATACCGGTTCGATGTTCTCTACGAAGGATTCGTAGGCTTTAGCGGCGGCCTCATCGGCGGTATTGCAGGTCATGGCCACATAACGGCGGCAGCTCACCTCCTGCAACACGGAACCCAGTTCACTCCATTTCATAATCCAGGAACGGAGCGAGACTGCATCGTTTGGAATCACATCGTCGAGCAACTGCTGAAACAATTCTGTTACCTGCTCAACATCATCCACATTCAAATTTTCTGGTACAAATTCGCGTTTCATTTTTATCCTTGCAATTTTACGGATTCGGGAAAATTGCCCCGACCCAATCATTGACAATACCGTTTAAAACAGAAGTCCTGGCCTTTTCTGCCAACTCCTGTTTTTCTTGTTGTGATACAGTACGGTGTAAATTAAATTCAAAGGGTACAAGCATATCGCTTTTCTTAAGGGATGCTTCAAGCCTCCCCTTGAAATTAAAAAATCCTATATCTTTGAGTTTGAACAAGCGCCTGTCCAGAGGCATCTGGGTGACAAGTTCTATTTTCGATTCTCCGGGAATAAGAATCACAGAATCCTTCAGTTCCACAGGCAACGTCATGAGAGAATCTACATCTATCATGGCATTAAGTTTCTTGATCCACAAGGTATCCTGACTTTGATTTAACGCGGTTAGACCTACGGTAAGCGAGGCTTTTCCAACTTCTTTTTCCAAGATTCCCTTGGCAAAATCCTGTACCATGGCAATCACCTGGGGGTTGGGGAGAAATCTGTCGCTGCCACCCTTCTGTGGAAACAAGTCCTTGTTGATGGAAACGGAATCTAGAACAACGGAATTGAAATCCAGCCTGGTTTTGGACAAAATATCGGCTGCCGTAATTTTGCGATAGACCGTACAGCCTCCAAAAACAAGGGCGACGGCAACAACTGCCAACAGCGAGAAGACAACGATTTTAAAAAAGGGCTTTTTTATAATTGGATTTTTCATTTATGTGCAATATACTTAAAAGCGGCCAAAGAAAAATCCGACCTTGGGGGAGGCCGGACTTTATTTTAACATCCTTTGCTCGCCGAAGCCGAAGTTAAGGGTTACTTGTCCTCTTTGGCGTGGCAGGGGCAATGGTAGCAGTCGCCGGTTTCCGCATAGTCCTTGCCGGTCCAGCAGAACGTGCAGAGCTGGTCCTCGGGCAGTCCGATTGCCTGGATCAGGTCGTCGATACGCTGGAAGGCGAGGGTGGTCAAGTTCAGGTTACGGCGGATGTAGTCCACCATGTCCTTGTATTCCTGGGAATCCGGGTTGGTGTACTTGTCCAGGTCGGCGTTTTCACCTTCCTTTTCGCGGATGTAACGGCGGGTAATCAAGTCGTACACGCTCTTGGAACGGGAGAAGTTGATGAACTTGCAGGGATAGACCAGGGGAGGGCAGGCGATACGCATGTGGGTTTCCTTGCAGCCCATGGAGTACAGCTTTTCGGCCTGCTTGCCCAGCTGGGTGCCGCGGACGATGGAGTCGTCGCAGAACACCAGGCGCTTGTTGTCGATGAGCCCCGGAATGGGAATCAGCTTCATGGAAGCCACGTGTTCGCGCTGGCGCTGGTCCTGGGGCATGAAGGAGCGTGCCCAGGTGGGAGTGTACTTGACGAAGGGGCGCGCAAACTTGATGCCGGCCTCGTGGGCGTAGCCCAGGGCGTGGGAGGTGCCGGAGTCGGGAATGCCGCAGGCGGCGTCTGCTTCGGTGGGAGTGCGCTTTGCAAGGGCGGAACCGCAGCGGTAGCGGGTCATTTCCACATTGCGGCCTTCGTAGGCGGAGGCGGGGTAGCCGTAGTAAACCCACAGGAAGGAGCATATAGCCATCTTCTTGCCCGGTTCAACCAGAGTGTTGATGCCTTCGGGAGTCAGTTCAGCAATTTCACCAGGGCCCAGGTCGCGGAGGTGGTTGTAGCCCATGTTTGGCAGGGCGCAACTTTCTTGAACGGCAATAAGAGAGCCTTCCTTTTGACCGATGACGATGGGTGTACGGCCCCACTTGTCGCGGGAGGCGTAGAACTTGCCCTTGCAGTCCATTACCAGAACGGAGCAACTGCCCTTGATTTTCTGCTGCACATAGTTCAAGCCTTCCACGATGGAATTCTGGGTGGCGATTAGGGCGGAAACCACTTCGGTAGGGCCAACCATACCGCTGGTGGTGGAGTACTGAAGTTGCATGCAGTTGTTCTGGAACAGTTCGTTCTTCAAATCTTCAATGTTGGAAATCAGGCCCACGGTTACCAGGGCGAAGGTGCCCAGTTTGCAGGTCATCACCAAGGGCTGCGGATCGGTATCTGAAATTACGCCGATGCCCACGTTACCGGCAAACTTGGCAAGGTCGTTTTCGAACTTGCTGCGGAAAGGAGTGTTCTGGATGTTGTGGATGGAACGATGGAAGTTGCCATCGGCCTTCAGAACGGCCAGACCGCCGCGATGAGTGCCGAGATGAGAATGATAGTCGGTTCCGAAGAAAAGATCGGTTACGCAATCCTTCTTGGAAATAACGCCGCAAAAGCCGCCCATAAGTACTCCTGAAGAAAAGGGGATTCAATGACGCAAAAATAGAAATCTTGGGTAAACATGAAGGTATTGAAAAAAACTTTAAGAAAAAAATAAGCCTGGAACCGATATTTGGAACTCCCCCATTCTCACAAGCAATCATTGCCGATAATGCGGATTATGTAAACTAAAATGCGGTTTTAAATATGGGCTTCTAGTACCGCATTTCCCCGTTAAAGAACAAATCGATTTTTTCTAGGGCTTTCGAAAGCTGCTCCTTCTTGATGCGAAATTCAATTTCGTCGCCTATGACGGATATGATCTTCAATTCCACAAGAACCAGGAGCATTCGCTTTGCCTTGTTCAACGGTACATTCATGACATTGCCGGCCGATTCAATAGTAGTCTTGAAATCATTGTTCTTTATGGAAGAAAAAACGAAATTCTTCAACTTCGCCTTGATGTTTATGCTGTTGACTGAAAGTTCGAGAACGCTTTCTTCCAGAGACGCTATTTGAAGTTTGACGCTCTGGAGGCTGTTGTACTGAACGATGACATTCTGGGTCAGGCTGCTGATTGCTCCGACAGTTTCTTCCTGCTTTTTGATGGACGTTTTAAGAAGCATGCCTACGTACACAACAGCTGCAATGAGTAAAATTATGAGGATTGCGATAAAAACCATGACCTGTTCTCCAAAAGTGTTCCTCCCCTAATATAACAAAAGAACATGACGAAAGTTTGCCATAAAAAGAACCCCGCCGCGTCCGACGAGGTTCCCACTGAAAGATTGCTATCAAAGATATATAGCAACTTGTCGACGTTCGCCGACGTCCCAAATTTAGGTCAAGAAAGCCTTATGCAAAGTGTTCCTGGCGGATTTTGACAACAACTGTTTGCAAAATCTCCTTGATTTCAAACAATTGTTTGCAAAATGAATTCGAAAGGATGTTTTATATTGAAACATTTTACATTGTTTGATGTGACGTTTGCGATTGGCACGTTTTTTGCATTTAGGGGGCAAAAATAAAATCCGCAGATGTGGAACCTCATATAAAAAGGAAAAATTATGGCTGACGAAAATTTGCAGGAACCGAGCGCAGAAGAACGTGCAAAGTTTGAACAGGACTTGGAAAACATCATGAAACAGGCTGCCGAGGCCGAAAAGGCTGCCTCCCCCGCTGGCGAATCTCAGAG
>JABUUR010000513.1 GCA_021443065.1 Fibrobacter sp. | reverse complement strand
AGAGTCGCAGTTTCAAGCAAACTTGAAAATATGACCGAGGCGAAGACACGGACGCTGGAAGCGTCACTTTCTCTGTGTCGACGGGATTATCGTTCTACAGGGGAGAATATAGAAAATTTTTTTTATTATCCCTACGCATTTGTTGTAGAAAACTAATGTTTTCTACGGAAGGATATTAGTATTTATATGGACTTTCTGTGGATTCTATCCCCTATCGCGGTGCTCCAGGGCTAAAGGCCGGCTCCAGAATGACGGTTCACTATCGCATTTCAAAGGATTCCTCGCAGAACTCGGGATGAACAATGCGTTAAACATTTGAACATTTATAATCAAAAACCCTGTGAGCATTGTAAGATGCGAACAAATTCGTATGAAAAACACGGACTTTTGCATTTGATCCAAAAAATTTCTACAATTGGTCACAAACTGATTTTTACGGTAGCGATATGATTTATAGACTCACAAAAGAAGCTCTTGATGCAATCGGGGGCGAATACGAAGAAAGTACAAAAGCCCAGTCCCGTTTTGACGAGTGGTATGTCAAACTTTATGTTAAAGAAAACATCATGGAAGGCTATGTTGATTTTTATTTTGTCTTTTCGAACGCCTATTCGCTTTTTTCCATTATCGTAGACGGGAACAAAATCGACAATCCCGAGGAATTGCACAGGGAATTTTGCAAGGCCCTGAGGGAATACCTTGCGCACCTGGGCAGAGAGGATTATTACGAAAAATACCTTGGTGCAGGAACATCCTCGTTCTCCGTACAAAAACGGACAAACCGTTCGGTCTCCTCGGGCCAGACCAACTTTCTAGTACATGTGGAGGTTGGCCGGATGCTTCATGAACTTTCGGGTTTCAGGCTTCTTGATTTTGCAAACGACTATATTACCAACGTATTCAAATCGGAAGGACGGGAATACGCTTACTCAACGGAACTTTTCTTCGACGAGGATTATATGTCGAAGGATGCTGCGGATGTGACGATAGCTTCGCCCAAGGCAGCCAAGAAAACGCGGAAGTAGGTGTATTACTGCTTCTCTGCCATGATCATTCCGGTGACAATGGCGAATGCACCGGCGACAGCCATGATAGAAATGTGTTCACCGATGGTTATGGCCGCTGTAATCATGGTGACCAGGGGGATGGCGAATATGTAATTGGAGGCGAGGACCGTTCCTAACTTATCCATTACTTTGTTCCAAATCAGGTAACCGAAAAAGTTGCTGAAAATGCAGAGGCAGAGAAAATTGAAAATGACTACGGGCTCCTGGAAGGAATGCCAGGGAAAGGCGTGGGCTGGGAACGGGCCGAAGCCAAAATAGTCCAGGAAGAGGATAGGCAAGGATGTCAAGAAACCGTAGAAGAAAATTTTGCGGATGGCAAAAATCGTGGGATACTGGCTGCGGACTTTTTCTGTGCTGTAGGCGTAAACGGTCCAGGCCAGGGCGGAACAGAAAGCCAGCATGTCGCCGACGGGGGAGAGCCTTAGAATGAATTTTCCGTTGAGGATCACCAGTACCATGCCCGCGAAGGTAATGAACGATCCTGCAATTTGCCTGGGCAGAAGTTTTTCGCGCTTGAAGATGAATATGCCTGCCAGCAAAATAAGCAGGGGGTTGGTGCATACAATGAGTGAAACATTGCTGCTTTGGGAAATGGTCAGCGCCGTGTTTTCTGTCCAAAAGTAGATGGTGCATCCGGTGATGCCTCCCAGCATAAAGAACAGTTCGTCTTTCAAGGACTTTGTCTTAAAACGCAGGCGCCTGAAGCCGGACAGCAAAAGTATCAGGTAGGTTGCGGCAAAACGGATGGTGAAAATCTGCACCGCGGAAAAACCGTGGTTTATGAGCACCTTGGTGCTGACAAAACTTGTCCCCCAAAAGAGAATGGTCACTACAGCGAAAACGTGCCATAGGGCCATTGAACTTGAAGATGTCTTCAAACCGATTTTCACAGGGCGTAAATATAGCAAAGTTCAATGGAGCGGCTTGTGTAGAATGGTATACCCTGTAAATTCTTTCTTTCTTGCCGTTGAAGTGTAAATTGGAAGTGCAAAATTGCTAGTTTATTGTGTCTAAGGAATGGAGCGAATTTGAAGCTACGATTAGCATACCTGATTCTGCTTTTGCTGCCGGTTGTGAACCTGGCGCAAAATGCAGCAAACGACTCGCTGGCGCAAGTGGGGCCCAAGGGTATACTCTTTAATGGCGTAGTGCAGGATTCTTCCTTTGCGCCTGGTGAAAAACTTTATGTTGAAATCCTGGAAACCGGCGATGCGGTAGAAACTACCTTAGGCGCGGCGTTTTCCATAACCCTTCCCGAGGATACTCTCTGGAACGTTTGCGTGACGAATTCGGACACCAGCGGAGCCGCCAAGGAAAAGTGCTACGAACTGGTGTACCAGGGCGATGATTCTACCTTCAGCCATGTGCTAGGGGATGGGGGCTTGACGGATGCCAACGACGTTGACTCCGCGGGAAACAAGCCGAAAGAACTTGCCGATGCTGAGGGGGTGGCGTCGGATGTTGCCCAAGGTTCTGCCGAGCCTCGCGAACAGAACGGTGAAAATCCGGAGGCGAGCAATCAGGAAGATGTTGATGTGGATGCTCTTTTGGCCGCAGGCGGTGGCGGCAAGGTGACAGAAATGAAAAAGGTGGTGGTGCAGTTGCGTCGCCGCCCCAAGCGTAAGGCGGGTGAATCTGTTGTCAGTACCAAGAGCATAAAGCGCATGCCGGGCCTCGGGGAGGCCGATGTGATCCGCAGTATCCAGCAGTTGCCGGGTGTGGTGGCCAGTTCCGACTTCAGTACGAAAATTTATGTTCGTGGCGGTGCGGCAGACCAGAATCTTTTTTTGTACGACAATGCCGTGGTCTATTCGCCCACACATTTCTTTGGCTTGTTCAGTACCTTTCTTGTTGAAACCATCGACGACGTGCAGTTCTACAAGAGCGGGTTTCCGGCCCAGTACGGAAACCGCCTGAGTTCCGTGCTCAAGATGGATGGTCGTGCCGGTGGCCAGGATTCGGTGGATGAATGGCTCAGCAAGACCAGCATAAAAGTCAGCACCTTTGCAGCCCAACTCCATACGGAGGGCCATGTGGGCAACGCCCGCTGGGTTGTGGCCGGACGCACCACGTATATCGGCATCATGATGGACCTTTTCAATTTTATAGGATTGCTGGACATGGACCTGGACTACGCCTTTACGGATTTGCAAGGCACGTTCATGTACGAGTTCAGCCCCGATACCAGGGTGAAGGCCAGTTTTTATGTGGGCAACGATGACTTGTCCTTTGACCCCTTGTTCATAAGTTGGGGAAACATTGCTGTGCCTGTCAATTTTATCCATCGCATCGACGACAACTGGGAATACAACGCCACCCTGGCCTTTAGCCGGTTCTATCAGGATATGGAGATTTCGGACTTGATCAACCTGGGAATGGACCTGTACACTTTCGTGGGCAAGCAGTGGCTGAACTTTCGCGGGATAACGGACCACATTTTTACCTTGGGATATGAACTGGAATACGACTACGACAAGTTCTGGGAGTATATCGCCAGCACCAAGGTGACTGACACCCAAAAGCCTTTTCATCATGTGGCGTATTTGCAGGATGCGTGGAACCTGGACCCTAGCGCAACATTGCAGTTGGGTCTGCGTTTTAATTACCAGACCTTGTCGGAACATTTTGGCGTAGAGCCTCGAGCATCCTTTACCTGGCACTTGGCCGACAACAAGACTTTCGAATTGTACGGCGGTTACTATTTGCAGTACATGAACTCCATTATGTTCAGCGACCAGGAGTCCCTTAATGAATTTTACTATCCTGCGGTGACTACTACCAAGGGCAGGCATTTGAAACCGGCTTCTTCGTGGCTTTTTGCCGCGGAATACACACAGCGCGGAATTTTCAATCAGTACGACGCCACCGTTGGCGTGTATTATAAAACGCAGAACAACCTGAACACCTTCGTGATGCGACAGGATTCTACGGAGGAAACCTCCTCCACGGACTTTGTCATGGCGGACTACTTTGGTACGGCCCAAGGTTATTCACTGGGATATGAACTCAGCCTGCGTAAAGATAAGGGCTGGTGGTTCGGGGGCGTCAACTGGAGCCAAAGCCTGAGTGTCCTGAAAACGGACGACGGTACCGACGCCTACTACCCCAGTTGGCATCAGCCATACGCTCTCAAACTGGATGCGGGAATCAACTGGAAGGGGGATGAGGAATCCCTCTGGCCCCACAAGCGCAAGGGGCGCTACTTTAGAAGTTCCTTTGTGCTGAAATATTCTGCCGGAATGCCCATTACCGAAAAAGCGGGCTACTTCTATGCCAATGAGAGGAATTCGAAGGATTTCAGTGACAACATAATGGTATTGAACGGAAGCAGGAATGCGGCCCGCCAGACGAACTATTTCCGCCTGGATGTAAAGGCAATTGACATTGGCCGCGAAAACAAATGGAACTTTAGTTGGACCATAATCAACCTGCTGGACCATGACAACATGTTCTACTCGTATTACGACACCTCTGTGAACCCGCCGGAGTATAAGACTATTTCCCAGTTCCCTTTTTTGCCTGTGATGGTTAATTATGAATACTACTTCTAGAAAAAGGGCGGGGTTTGCAGGCTTGACCGTTGTCATATTGTCGCTGTGGCTTCTCGCTTGCGACTTTCAGGGCCCCTGGAGTTACATGCCCGAGGAGAGGCAACTTTACCGTGGTGTTTATACCTACGCCTGGATTGAGTCCGGGGAGGTTCCCCATGCCTGCTTCAGCAAGCTGTACGCCTTGAGCGAGGCCGCGGCGGAGGATTTCGCCTTTTATGACAGCGCCCATGTGACCGTCAAGGGAATGTTCGAAAATGCCGGCGAAAAGGAGCTGGTGTTAAAGCCTAGTGCCGACGACTTGAACTGCTTTGAACCCGATGAAAACGCCCTGGGCATCAAGGGTGAAAGTTACGAGATGAAGGCCACGTTTAAGTGGGACAGTGCCGGGGCCGTGGTGACGTCGACTTACAGTGCCGTCGCCTACATTCCTGAAAATTTCGGGATAAAGGGCGTGAATATCCCCCTGCCCATGAAAATGTACCGCTGGGAGGAATATACGGGAGAAACCCTGAAGGTGGATTTTTTGGAATTTCCCTTTGACATGGACGCTTACAAATTCGCCATGGATTATGACTCTGCCGTTGGCGGGGTGTTGACCACCATGGAATTTGACAACATAAACGGCGGCGAGAACATGAACACCACCATTGCCTATATGTTGAAGGGCTTGACGCAGCCGGACTCTGTGGGCTATAACGGGATTTCCATGCACAATGGGTTTGAACATTACAGCGACCTGGGCTATACTGCCAACGAGACGATTGCGGGCATCAACGGCCTGGATACCATCATGGCGACGAACATGACTTTTCCCGTCGGGAAGGTGAGTCTTCATTTTTACGCCACGGACAAGGCCTATGCAGATTACGAGAATTACGTGCTGGCAAGTTTTAGCGACCCCCGTACTTTGCCCAGGAGCAATATCGAAAACGGCATGGGAGTGTTTTCCGGAATGAACCGTGTAGACTTGAATCTGGAAGTGGCTTCGGATTCCTTTGTGGCCTACGACCATATCAAGGTGGTGGACTGCGACAACGAGGGAAGTTTTGAACCGGAAAAAGCGTGGAGTTCCAAGGCTTGCAGGCTTTATCAGGATCGTTACTGCGTTGATGGCGATGATTTGAAAATGGATAACGCCACGTGCTATCCGTCGCTGGTGAAATTTGCCATGACCCTGGATACGAGCAGTTGGTCGCTGTTTTTGCCGGATTCCATTGACAAGGGGAAAAAATCTGAAGCATACGCCGACGGCCTCAAGCGCTATTGTATCGAAAGTAATTTTGAATCCAATTCCATTGCAGACTGCAAGGAACTTTATAATGAATGCCAGGTGGACTTGGACAAGAACAATTGCAAGGAATACCTGTGGATGTGGTGCTCCGATCGTGGCTGGGATATTGAATCTAACCCTCAATGCGGTACGGGGCTGGTGAGCAGATATTATGTAGAAAAGCAGCAGTCCCCAATCTTGGAGAAAGTTGTAGACGCCTGGTGCAAGGCTCATCCCAAGGATAAGCAGTGCAGGTAGAACGCTGAAGGTTTAACGTCGAGACAGTGAATATGATACACGTAAAGAAAACAATTTTGCTAGGTATGGCGTTGTTGGCGGGTTTTGCCTTTGCCGACGTGGAATCCGATATCAAGGATTTGCAGTTGGAAAAGGAAAAGTTGAATGCTGACATACAAAAATTGTCCAGGCAGATTTCTGCCACGGATTCCATGATCAAGGCGGATAACGCCCGTTACAAGACCTTGGAAAACCGCTACAAGGCCGACAAGGAACGCCGTTCTGCGGAAATCGATTCCTTGAATTCAAAAATTCGCGCGGTGGCGGCACAACTTCAGGAAGAACGCAGCAAGCAGGCCCGTGCCAAGAATCGAAGCGACAATGTAAAGTCCAAGCGCAAGGCGCTGAACAAGATGCTTGTTGAAATCAGCAAGCAACTGGAAAAGCAGATTTCCCAGACGCTGCCCTGGGAAATGGAGACGCGTCTCGAACGGGCGAAATCCCTGGCCCGGGACATCGAGAGCGGCAACGCCTCCGAAGAAGAAGCCTTTTCCCGCTTAAAGTCACTGATTTCCGAGGAAATCCGTTTTGGCGATGAAGTGGCCATTATCAATTCTCCGGTGACGCGTAAGAACGGTGAGCTGATCAACGCCCAGATTTTGCGCATTGGAAACCAGTGGATGGTTTACAGCGATGACAACGGAACCGTGTACGGAGCCCTGGTCCGCCGTATTTATTTGCCGGAAAATTCCGGCCCTGCCAAGGGTGCCTCACCGCAAATCGCATACGAGTGGAACGAAGACTTGAATTTGGCAGAACGGGAGGCGATTCGTTTTGCCTTGGATGTGAAGCAGGCGAAGAAACCACCCCAGATGGTGAAACTGCCTGTAAGCCTTTCCGTGGTGAAGGAGGCTGAATAATGAAAAAGTCCGCATTGATACTTGCCGCGACTCTTGCCGCCCCTGGCGCCTTTGCGTGGCCCTGGTCCAACGACAACAAGAAGGACGAAGAAAAGGCAGCCATTGTACAAGATTCCCTGAGGCGTGAGCAGTACAAGAACCTGCAGCGCGAAGTGGACGCACTTGTCCGCATGCGTATGGAAAAGGCCGACGCTCTCGAAAAACTGGAAGCGGAACATTGGCGCAAGCGGTATGCCGAATCGAAACTGACGGAAGACCACCAGGTAGAAACCCGTGAACTGGATGCCCGCTACTCCAAACTTTCGACGGACCTAGGCCGCGTCAATGAAGAGGTCATGGCCAGCAAGGATGTGACGACCGATGCCGAAGAAAAAGCAAAGTCCGACGAGTCCGCCTATGACGCCTTCCACACGCAGGTAAAACTTTCGTTGGAAAAGACTTTAGGCGACGTCACCGGAGACTATCCCGTGGGCATGAACAAGCGCCTTCTGAATTTGAAGGCCGCCCAGGAGGAATCCGACCGCAAGAATCCCAACACCATGAGTGTTGCCCGCATGTATCTGGAAGATCAACTGGCCCGTCACGAAAAGACCTACACGCAATCCGTGGGCAAGGAAATTTCACAGGTGGGGACTCGTCCGGATGTAAACGTGAGTCGTCTTCGCCTGGGGACTGTTTTTCTTGGTGAGGTGGCGACAGACAATGGCGAGGTGCAGGCGCTCATACGCTCCGGTGCCTTGCAGGGCAAGGTCTTTGAATGGACCACGGAACTTCCCCAGGATATGTCCGCGGGCATTCGCAAGGCGGTAAGCGAAGCGGGCGCTGCGCCAAATGGTTCTGCCCAAATTACCATTCCACTGGATGTCTTGCAGAACAAGGCCGTAAAGAATTCCATTACCGATGTCAAGGAATTGACCTGGCAACAGGAACTTCAGGATTTTTTCAAGAAGGGCGGCATCGTGATGTACCCCTTGTTGCTGGTGGCCATCATCGCGCTTCTTCTGAGCCTGGAACGTTTCCTGGTGTTGACTTTCCGCGGACATGTCAGCAATCGCTTTGTCAAGAGGATCAACGGGTTCGTTTCTGAAAGCAAGTTTGACGAAGCCGCCAATCTTTGCCTTAAAAAGGGGAACAGCCTCTCCATGGTTCTTTTTGCCGTGGTGAACAAGGCTCGTGAAAATCGCGATACTGCAGAAAAATCCCTGCAAGAAGCGCTTTTGCGTGAGCAGCCTAAATTGGAACGCCGCATGGGGCTGTTGGCGGCCATGGGTTCCATCGCGCCTCTCCTGGGCTTGCTGGGTACGGTGACGGGTATTATTACTTTGTTCACAGTCATTACGGAAGTTGGCACCAATGATGCACGTGTTTTGGCCGGAGGCATTTCCGAGGCTCTGGTCACTACAGAAACCGGTCTTGTCATTGCCATTCCGGTAATGATCCTCCATGGCCTCTTAAGTGAAAAAATCGAGAAGGTGACTAGCGAACTTTACGTGCAGAGCACCAGCCTGCTGAACAAAATTTTTCCGAAGTCCTGAAAATAATTTGTTGTAATTCAAAGAGCCTTTTGACTGATGTATAGTACCAAATCGTACATATTGATAGAATCTCTACGGAACACCTATGAGGCCGGCGGCGTGGTAATGCTGCCTATACTTGTTTGCGGTGTCATCGGTTTCTATTTCTTGTATTCCGCCTGGTTACGCATTGGCCGCGACTACTTTCGCAAGGACTCCTACAAGGTGGTGGAACAACTGCGTAAGGACTTGCAAAACAGCGAAAGCGGCCTTGGGATTACGGC
>JABUUR010000390.1 GCA_021443065.1 Fibrobacter sp. | reverse complement strand
AGGCACGTGGTGCCGATTACGCCCCAAGGCGAGAGTCGCGGACAAGCTTGCTTGTCCATAACCGAGCCGCTAGCGGAACTGTCCGAAGGGCAGCTAGGATCCGTAAATACCGCCCTGGACCCTATCCCCTATCCCCTATCGCTGCGCTCCAGGGTGACAGGAGAGAGATCCCGGCTCCCCGGGGCAAGCCCGGGGCAGGCTTAGGCCGGGATGACAATGCTAGGGAGTTCCCGGGTCAAGCCCGGGATGACATAATGATGACGCAAGGGGAGTAGATCCCGGGTCAATGCTGAGTAGATCCCGGGTCAAGCCCGGGATGACAGTGTGGGTGGGAGATCCCGGGGCAGGCCCGGGATGACAGTGTAAAAAGGCCGGGATGACAAGGGAGGGGGGCCGTCCGCGGATCATACCTCATGCCTCAAAGCGAGCATAGCGAGCGCCCTCGAACTTCAAAGCGATGCGACCTCATTACCAGTCATTACAAGGCCAGGGGCATCCAGGGCTTGACAACTTCTACGGAGGTCAGCAAGTTTTGACGCTTTCTGCGGATGGCTGCCGCTGCAATCATGGCACCGTTGTCGGTGCTGAGGCTTCGGTCGGGAATGCAGAACTTGATCCCGTGCTTGCCGCAGTAATCTTGCAGGCGTGTGCGTAGCCATGCGTTTGCACTTACTCCGCCGCCGACGACAAGGGTTTTCATCTTGGTGATTTTTAGCGCATTGATGGTCTTTGTGACGAGGCTGTCCACAATGGCGTCTTCGAGAGAGGCACAGATGTCGCCCAGATTCTTTTGTATGTATTCCGGGTCGTGGGTCTCGGTAAAGCGAAGCACTGAGGTCTTTAAACCGCTGAAAGAAAACTCGCAGTTGTCATGCCCGCGGAGAGCCCGAGGGAAATCGACGAACTTTCGATTGCCGTTTGCCCCGAGGCGGCTGATGGTGGCGCCTGCAGGATACTTGAGGCCCAGAAGTTTACCGCATTTGTCGAAGGCCTCGCCGGCGGCGTCGTCGCGGGTGCGGCCTATGCTTGTGTACTTGAAGCCCGGTTCCTCCATAACCAGTTCCGTATGGCCTCCGGAGACCGTCAGTGTCAGAAAGGGAGGCTCGATTTCGGGATTGCTGAGCCAGGCTGCGGCCAGGTGCCCTTCCAGGTGATTCATGCCGTAGGCGGGAATCTGCAAATCGCGGGCTAGACCCTTGGCGAAACTTGCCCCCACGAGGAGGGGGCCCATGAGCCCTGGGCCGGTAGTGTAGGCGATTGCTTCGATGTCGCTTAACTTGATGCCGGCTTCCTTGACTGCGGCCTCTGCCACCGGCACGATTTTTTGCAGGTGGGCCCGGGCGGCGATTTCGGGAACTACGCCGCCATAGAGGGCGTGTTCGTCAATCTGGCTGTAAAGTGGATTGGAAAGCACCTTGAGAGGTTCGTCTTGCAATACGGCGCATGCGGTTTCGTCGCAACTGGATTCAATGCCTAGCCAAATCATTTTGATGTTTCCTCCTTGGTGGTGGAGGTCTCTGCCGGAGTGGCTGTTTTTTCTGCGGGCTTATCTAAGGGCTTTTTTTCCCTGACACGCAATTTTACGTATTCGGGCTTGACTAGGATGGTTGGAATTGCTTTGTCGCGGTTGATGTTGGCTGGCAAATTCAACTTGATGGAGGGCTGCAGACTGTCTGCATCTTCGATTTCAAAACGATTGAATTCCAGAACCGGTATAACCTTGCCGACGGACAAGGAGTCCAGCGCCTGCTTGCCTCCGGTGAATTCGATAGAGACCGTATCCGGGTCCAGGTAGTATTTTGTCCTGTCATAGAAACCGATGAGCGATACGGGAATGCCACTGAAGGATTTTGTTTCCGTCTTCTGGACGTTCACAGTAACCTGGACGAAAGAGTCGGTGGGGGTGGCGAAAGTGGGGAGCGGCGAAAGGTCCAGGGGTACCTTGTACACTTGTGAATCGACCAGGGAGTCAAAGACAATGTGGTCCGTGGAAATTTCATGGATGGTGGCGACTACATTGCGTGCTCCGAAAATTGTAACTGTATCCGGGGTAATCTGCGGGTCGTCAGCCAGCAGGTATCCTTGGGCTGGTATAAACTGAATGTTGGACTGGATGGATGCTTTTTGTGGAATTTGGGCGTCCAAATCCAGGTCGAGAATCAGTTTGGAATTTTCGGATTCTACAAAACGAATACTGTCTATGTCGTGGGTTACAAAGTTGTTGCTGCCTAGACGAATTTTCGTGGTGCCCAGTTCTGCGTCCTTGAGATCCACTTCCATGGTGACGGTGTTGGGCTTTTTCTCGATTCGTTTACTCAGACGGATCAAGTTCAAGGATGGGCCGGTGACGGTAATTTTAACGGTCTGGGGTGGTTTTGAGGCGATGGCCATGTTTTCGGGCAGTTTTACAAACTGCAAGGGGACATCCAATGTAAGCTGGAAGTCCTTTTTTGAAATGACCATGAACCAAAGGGCGATGCCGAAGATCAGTGCCGATATCTTTATTACGATGTTTCCCATAGTTGCCCCGTAAAGAACTGGCTAAAATTTAGTTATATTCATCGCCGTGCTTGGACAACTTGGCTATTTAATCTCTGAATCTTTCCGTGGAATGCGACAACACCGGACGGTTATCTTGCCGTCACTGGTGACCATATTCCTTTGCTCTTTGCTGTTGTCGTCCTCCTTTGTCGCTTTTGGCGGGGTGACCAAGGTGCTTTCCGCCGAAAAGAAACTCTACACCCTGGAAGCCTTTTTGCCCGACGGCGTAAGCGACGATTCCGTTTCTTCCATCAGAAACCGTCTGGAGCATTTTAAGCACATCGACGAAGTCTCCTTTGTCAGTGCCGATTCTGCCCTGGCGGATTTCAGGGATCACTTTTCCGGTGAAATGCTTGACCTTGTGGAAGGGAATCCCATTCCTGCGTTTTTCCGCGTGACCCTCGAAGAGGATAGCCAGAACCCGGCCGACTTGGCCGCGGTGCGAAACGCCCTGGCGAACGAGGGTCTTTTCGACGAGGTCCAGGCACCCCTCGAATGGGTTGAAAAAATTTCGGCATGGAAGTTCAGGATGGTCTTTTGGCCGATTTGCGTCAGCGTTCTTCTGCTGATCACCCTGTCCTTGATTATCTGCAATTCTGTCCGCCTTTCCCTGATGTCTCGAAAACTTTTGGTGGAAAACATGAAGTATGCCGGCGGCAGCCATTTCTTTATCGAGTTCCCCTTTGTGCTGCAGGGTGTCATCCTTGGTTTTGTGGGAAGTTCGCTTTCTGTTGTCTTGCTGCTTTTCATCGTCAGGGCGGTGGCGGAGGCCTTGCCCATTGTGGCGGCAAACTTGGGCGGGCTCGGCATGATTTTGGCCTTTGTCGTCTTGTTGGTGACCGGATTGTCCGGGTATTTTAGCTTTCGTACGGTGCGAGGCTTTTTGACAATCAAGCGCAGTGAACAGGAATAGTCATGCGTCTTTGGGTGTTGCTGATGGGAATGCTGCTGAGTGCGTCTCTTGCGGGGGCTGCACCGGCAAAGAACACAACCGCAGCAAAGAGTGAGGCAAAGACTTCGTCGCCCAAGGTCTCGCCGACTGGAAAATCTGCGACAAAGAATGCCTCCCCTGCAAAAAAGACGGTTTCTGCAAAACAGGGCGGTTCCAAACCCAGGAGCAAGACCGACGCGCAAATTGACGAACAAAAGAACGCCTTGAAAAAACTGGAGTCGGACCTGGCCAAAAAGCGCCAGGAATTGACGATGCTGGAGACGGAGGAACGAGGCGTCTTGAATACCATTTCCCTGCTGGACCAGAACTTGAACCAGACGAGGACCTACCTCGGTGAACTTGCGAAAAGCGAGAAGATGCTGGAAAAGGCGATTCGAAAACTTTCCGCAGACATTGATTCCCTGGACTGTAAAATCGCGGACCGCAAGGAGGTCATGAAAAAAAGAATTCGTACTTTGTATGTAAATGGCCGCAGCAGCGAAGCTAAGGTGCTGTACGGCTTGCTGACCCAAGAAGGCAATCCCGAAAGGCAGGTCTACTGGGTGCATCACATCTTGAACCAGGACCGCGAAGAAATTGATTACCTGCAGGACTTGATCCAGGAACGCGACGAAAAGAAACAGCAGGAACAGTCCCACCTGGCCGACCTGAAGAATCTGCAGTCCAAGAAGGCCGTAGAAGAAAAGGGGCTGGTCTCCCAGATGACCGGCCAGGAAAAGATGTTGAAGTCCTTGAAGCAGGACCAGAACATGCAGCGGCAGGCCCTTAAGGAATTCGAGCAGAACCAGAAGACCATGCTTGCCCTTATCAAGAAACTGGAAGAACGCCGCAAGAAAGAAATCGAGGAAGCCAGGAAGGCCGAGGCCGCCCGCAAGGCTCGTGAAAAGGTTTCCAAGGACAAGAAGGGCAAGACGCCTCCACCCAAGGTTTCCAAGCCCAAGGTTGCAGTGGCGGAAAGTGTAAAGGGGCCCAAGTGTACGCCTCTCGAGGGCGATGTCATTAGCCAGTACGGCCTGCAGGAGCACCCGGTGCTGCATATCATGACCCGCAACCTTGGGGTGGAAATTCGCGGAAAGCGGGGGGCATCGGTTCGTGCCGCGGCTGCCGGCACCGTGGTCATGGTCAGCGAAATCGACGGTCGCGGCCCCTCTGTCATTATTGAACACGATGGCGGCACATATTCCGTGTACGGACATTTAAAGACGATCCGCGTTCACGAGGGAAAAGAAGTCCGAAATTGCGAAGAAATTGGAATCGTGGGCGATGTAGCCTCCTTAAATGGAATTAAATTGTATTTCCAGGTAAGTGAAGGAACGCAAACGGTCGATCCGCTGCAATGGTTGAAAACAAAATGATCCAGTATAGTTTAAATGGTCCGCTCACCCAGGAGCGCGCACGCATCAGGCTCATGTCCGCCCTGCGCGAAAACCGGTTTCCCCAGTCTATATTGATAGACGGCCCGGCGGGTATCGGCAAAAAGGCTCTGGCAATGGAATTGGCCAAGGCGTTGCAGTGTTCCGACCCAAACAATCGCCCCTGCGGTCATTGTTTTGGGTGCCGCATGGCCATGGACAGCGGTGATACCAATAGCTGGGTTGTCCCCCTGGATACCAAGGAAGCCCACGCCAGGAGCGCCGATGAAGTTTCTGCGGGCAGTACTGCAAAGACGGTGGAGGATTTCAAGAAGTCCTATATCGAGGAAATCCAGAAAAATCCTTACCGGGTGGATATATTCGGTGCCAGCGCCTTTATTTCGGTGGACTTGATCCGCTCCATGACGGGCAGTTTCGCCATGAAGGGAGACCGGGTTCGTGTGGTGATTATCGCGGAGGCGGACCGTATGAACGAAGCCGCCTCCAACGCGTTCCTCAAGACCTTGGAAGACGTTCCGCCCAACACCTACTTTATCTTGACTACGTCTTCCCGCGAAAAGATGCTGCAGACCATCCGCTCCCGTTGTCTGGCGCTGCACCTGCTGCCCCTGACCGATGACGAGGTTCGCAGCGAGACCAGAAAGGTGGGGGGCGAGGATTTTGACGAGGAGTCCTTGACCGACGATGTGATTGGCTTGGCCGTTGGCTCCCCGGGCAAGGCTCTGTACTATGCCCAGAATGGCGCCCCATGGTGCAAACTGGCATCTGACTTTGTTATCAAGTCCCTGCAACAGGAATATACGGACTTGTTCCTTACGCTTAAGGAATCTTCTCTGGAAGAGGCGTACGAGGCCAACCGGTTCTTGGAGGTGCTTTCTTTTCTGATTGCGGATTTGCTGAGGTCCATGGCCGGGGCCCCGTTGCGTTTGCCCCAGACGACTCTGGACGTTGGCTTGGAACGGTTCCCCAGGGTCGATGCCACCGCCCTGGAACTTGCCCTGGTGACGGTTCAAGAAACCATGTCCCGTATTGAGTCCAGACGGGTTAGTGCAAGCATGAGCCTGCAGAACCTGGCGTTGAAACTTTTCGAAGGCTACAAGTAATGGCATTTTGTTCTACAGACGAACATCTGGCATCTGCCTTTGCGCATAGTTTGCGAATACCGCACCTGGTAGCCCGTTTTTTGGTTTCCAGAGGGGTGCGGACCTTGTCCGAGGCCCACCACATGCTGTGCGGCAGCGTAGACGATGTGCTGGATCCATTTTTGATGCTTGGGATGGAAGAGGCTGTCCGCTGGTTCCTGGACGTTCGGCAGAAGGGCGAAAAAGTTTTCATTTTCGGCGACTACGATCTTGACGGCATGTCGGCGGTGACCTTGATGACCAAGGCCTGCGAAGACCTGGGCGTGCCTACGGATTGGCGGTTGCCGAACCGCTTTGGCGACGGCTACGGGCTTTCCATTTCTGCCGTGGACGAATTGTACGCGGCGGGAGCCCGCTATGTGGTGACCGTGGATACGGGCATTACAGCCAATGCCGAAATCGCCCACGCCAAAGAGCTTGGAATGGCGGTCATGGTCATTGACCATCACCAGCCTTCGGGAGAGGGACTCCCCCCCTGCGACGTTTTGCTGGACCCCCATCAGGAAGGGGATTCCTACCCCAATCCGGAATTGTGCGGTGTGGGCGTTTCATACAAGTTCCTGTGTGCGGTGTATTCACGGCTGGGAATGACTCAACCGGAAAAATTCCTGGATCTTGTGGCCTTGGGCACCTTGGCGGACCTGGTCCAGATGACTCCCGAAAATAGGGCCTTTACAAAGTTCGGCCTGAAGGCCTTGCAGCACAGTTGCTGGCCTGGCCTGCAGGAGATGTATTCCGCGCTGATGAAACCCCACAGCGCCGTGGGCGGCATCGACGTGATGTACAAGATCGCCCCCTTGCTCAATGCCCCTGGCCGCATGGAAAGCCCGGACCCCGCCTTGAAACTGTTGCTGAGCAAAAATCGGGCACAGGCCAATGCGCTCCTTGCGGAACTGAAGGATTGGAACGCCCGTCGAAAGCAGAAGGAAGCGGAAATCACCGACATGGCCATGGAGCAGGTGCAGGCGGTGTACGGCGATACGGTCCCCAGGGTCATTGTGGTGGCCGGCGAAAAATGGCATGTGGGTGTCATCGGGATTGTGGCCGCAAAACTAGCCCAGGAATTCCATCGACCCGCTGCGGTGCTTTCGGTTTGCGACGGGGTGGCCCATGCCAGCGCCCGCGCCGTGCCGGGCTTCAACTGGCACAAGGCCTTGTTCGAGTCCAGGGACTTGTTCGACCGCTGGGGCGGGCACGCCAACGCCGCCGGTTTTTCGCTGCTTGCAGACAAGGTAGACGAACTTCGAATGCGTCTCGACGAATCGGCAAAGGCCCAGGGCTACAATGGCGAAGAAGAAATTGCTACGGGAGAGTACCCCTACGACATCCAGGTGGCCCTTCACGAACTTGTGGTGGAGTCCGACCAGTATATGCCTGTGGGCGACAGGCCTGCGGGTGTTCCCGTTCCGCAACTGATTTCGGTCTTGGATTTCTTTGACCGTCTGGAACCCTTTGGTGGAAATTTCCCGTACCCCACGTTCCGTGCGGACAACATTCGCGTCCATCGCCTGAGGGAACTCCGAGGGGGACACTTGCAGATGGATATTTCCCAGGCAGGTAGCCGTGTGTTTCCGGCCATTGCCTTCGGACTTCGCAAGAGCAAGGCCTTGCTGGGCAAGTCTACTCCGGTGTCCATAGTCTTTGAACCTACGTGGAATTACTTCAACGACAAAAAGTCGTTGCAGCTTTGCATCAAGGCCATCGAGTAGCATGATCAGACGAAACTTTCCGCTGCTTCTGCTCGCAATGATGTTCATTGTCTTGGGGACGGTCCTTTTCGTAAAGGTTCCGCAGCAGGTTCCCTTGATGGTTGAGGTGGAGGAACAGGAACCGCCAGAGCAAATGCAGTCGTCCTTTACAGGGCGCATGGTGATGCCCTCCATGGACGACCTGTATGTGCTGGACAATTCTGCGGGCCGGGACTTGCTGCAGTTCCTGCGCTTTTTACAGGGCCGTGCCGCGGGCTTGCATTGGCTGGCCTCTTCCCATTTCAGAAAAGACGTTTACATGGGCTTGAAACTGTCCATCGATTCTACGGGAATCGTCACCCCCACAATTTTGTACTGCAACAGCAAGGACCAGAAATTTTCCGATCTAGTCCTTCAGCATATCCGTGCCTTCTGGAGGTACCCCCCTGGAACCACGGGGAAATTCGAAGTATGGATGCCCATACTTTGGCGCGAGTCCTGGAAATAACCGAAGGCTGAAAATTACTTTGCCTTCAAAATGGAAAGCAGTTGCTCGGAACGCTTTTCGATGAGGATGAAGGCTTCGAACATGCGGGCTTCGCGCCACTTGACCAGGTACTTTGCCCGCCAATTCTCGGCGACTTCCTCGGCTTCCTCGTGCTTTTCTTCGTTGCGGTACCATTCCTCTTTCTTGATTTCCTTGATCATGTCGCCCATTTCGGCGGCAGGCTGCAAGGAACCCTTGCAAAGGAGCAGGGCACGAAGGTTGTCCAGAAGAATTTCGTCGGTAGGTTCGTCGGCGTCGTCACGGGCGCAGTCCCAGATTTCACCACGATGACGTTCGGTCCAGCCCATGAGGTGCTGTTCGGTCTTTTGCAGTTCGCCCTTGGCCAGTTTTTCTTCGACGGCTTCGCGAGGGTAGTAAATGCTGTTCGGATAGAAATCGATCATGGTGACCTCGTGGTCTAAAAGTTTTGCTCAATTAATGCCCGGGGCGGGACTTGAACCCGCACGAGGTTGCCCCCAAGGGATTTTAAGTCCCCAGTGTCTACCATTCCACCACCTGGGCAGGTTGTGAGCGTTGCACAAATATACAAAAAAAAAGCCGGACCGAAGCCCGACTTTTTTATGATTTTGTTTGAATGACGATTACTTGATTGGTTACTTGACGAT
>JABUUR010000177.1 GCA_021443065.1 Fibrobacter sp. | reverse complement strand
GTCATGCAGGGGGGCCATTCCTCCTCGTAATGGCTTACTAAAATGATGGTAGTTTCTGTTGACAAGAGCTGCAGCAAATGGAAAATCTTCTGGCGGTACTCCCCCTTCAGGCCTTGGGATGGTTCGTCCAGCAACAGCACTTGCGGAGGCCGGATTGCAGCACGCGCCATAAGGACCAGACGCTTGTCGATGGGCGACAAAGCGCGGATATTCAGGTTCACGTCCTCGAACCCCAGGTAGTTCAGCCACTCCCGGGCCTTGGACTTTTCTTCCCAGGTAGGGTTGTCCGCCTTGCAGAGGTTGGGCGTAAACCCGGTGCAGAGTACTTCGAGGAGCGTCAAATCTTCGCGGTATTGCAACGCAAGTTCCGGCGAGAAAAAGCCAAGCTTCGCCTTGTGCTCCCAGATATTCAACCCTTTACCCGGGCGTTCTCCCAGCAGCATAATATCGTTGTTGTAAATCTGGGGATGATCCGCGGTAAGGAGTCCCATAAGGGTGCTTTTGCCGGCGCCGTTCTCCCCCATGACCGCCCAATGTTCACCCTTGCGAACAGTCCAGTCCAGATTCTTGATGACATCCGTCTCCCCGAATCGGACATTCACATTCCTTAAGACAAAGAGCGGTTCTCCATCGGCAACGGAAGCAGCCCGAAGTTCCACCTTCTCGTAATCCTTCAGCACCTTCTTTGCAGATTTCGGTTTACCCACGGTCTCAGGCAGCTTTCCATCATAAGGAGTGAAGGTCTTGTTTGCATAGACGAACGCAGGAATTTCCGGCAGCAGTTCGTCTTCACGGGCGAGCCGCACCGCGATTTTCAACCCTGCTCCCCGGCAGCGGGCAAGGTCCGCCACACGCTGCGCCAAATGGGCGCGGTATTCCGGGTCCAAGCCACCGAACAAATCATTGAAGTAAATCCATTCCGGGCTTTCCATCCAGAGGCGGGCAAGGAGCACCCGCCGCAATTCCCCGTTGGATAGACTCAGCAACTTGCGTTCCAGAATGCCTTCCGAAAGGTCTGCAATCTTCAAGGCCTCGTCAAGTTTTGCGGGGTCCGTTTCCGGCCATGCCATGTCCTCGACGTAGCGGTCCGTCTGCAAAAAGAATTTCTTGTTCAAAAGCAGGTTTTTTACCAGCGGAGCTTCTTCGTCATGGAGGCTAATAAAGCGCTGCTGAAAAAAAGGGGCAAGGGCCTGCTGGATTTTTCGCTGCACCGCCTCGCTCATGGTAGAGACGTTCTTCCGCTGGTTCAAAAAATGTGTTATCACCCGGTCCAGGTCTTCGCCCTCGGTGCTAAAAATCTGCACCTGGGGAAACTTCTCGATCAAGGCTTCAAAACGACCATAATTCATGAAGGTAAAGATAAAAAGACGAAAGACGAAAGACGAAAGACGAAAGAAATTACATGGGCTAAAGACGACAAATACGTAAGCCGAAGCCTGCGGCGAGCTTAAAGAAGTTATCAGTCATGGGTTATCAGAAAAAAAATCACGGGCCTTTGTCCCATATTATGGATCGCAGGTTGATAGACTCGCCAAAATAATTACTGACAACTATAATCATCACAAGACACCACGAGAAGGAAAAGTATAAAAAGTAACCTTGCCATTACAGTTCCTTTTGTATTTATCATTCTGCAACTTTTTACTTCTTCAAATTCTTCTTTAGAGACTTCTTGTAATCTTCACAGCGCTTTTGCTGGCGAACTAGGATTGAATCGCTCGTTGCTTTATCAAATTTTACACCATAAGGATCTTCAACAAATAAATTGTATCCAGGATCTCCCTTCTCCGGAATCTTCCCAAAGGAGCCGTCATAGAAACCTTTTTTTGATTTGGCATCCCAATTAAAATAGTAATCTACAGGTTCCACATGTACTAAATCGCAAGCTGTCTTATACACAAAGTTATAAGACCCATTCATGTCACCAGCATCATCGCTTTGCCACAAAATCCTTTGCTTCAAGCGACCTTTTTCATCCCAAACAAATTCTTCGCGCAAAGCCCCCCCCCCAAAACAAACGTTGTTCACGTGAAATTAGCCTTCCACTTTCAAACCTATCCATATCATAATCTCCATTTGCATCTTTTACAATGTAAAGAACTTTTTTACCGGTCGCATCGTAGATCATTTCTCGCAACTCGTAGAAACCTGACTTGTAAGCAATGGAATCAATCCATGACTTATCCTTCATGGATTTAAGATAGCATCTTTTTCTAACATCAGAATCCCCCGAAAAATTTTTCCATTCAGTCCATTCACCGCAAGAAATATCAAACACTCGAATCAACGAGTCATTATACACTTTTGTACGCGACTCTGCCCATACAAAGGATGACTTTATAAATAATAGAAATATTACCACTTTGAGCATGGTACATCCCTCCCCTTTCTATTATCTTTAGATGTTGGCTGCGGACTCTTAGGAAATCTTTTTCCATCTCCACCGTGTCGCTTTTCTATTTTAGTAAAATTTCTATAAGCTCTAGAAGCACTCCTAAGCATTTCTTTTCCATAAGACAAACATTCTGCGATGCTCTTCATTTGCTTTCCAGACGATTTGTAATTGTCTTTTGTAACAAAATAACCATCTTTTAAAAACTCCGAAACATAGATTTTTATGTTTTCATAATGCATTCGTTCATGATCATATGTTTTCTGAACATCTTCATCACTCCAGCATCGACGTTAGGGCTAGACACATTTTCAGAAAACCTTATGGACGCATTGCAGACTACCGGAGCATAGCCTTTGGCAGAAACATACACGGCATAATTTTCGCCAACAGGCAAGTTCGGGAAACAAACTCCCTTATCCCCGTATGTGGTTATGGAGGAATCACCAACCGCAGGAGAACTATATTCCACATCAGAAATAAGTTCCCCCGAAACTGCATCCTTTGCATAGACGTATAAATCACCTTTTGTCTCGGCTGCAATCGACGATACGTTTGTGGTGTTGTTTATCGGATCATCACAAGAAACTATGAGAAAGAAAAGAACTAGAATAGCCCTAACCATTATCACTCCTAACTCTTTAAGCAACAATCCAAAAATAAGACGTGTTTTTTCTTTGTCAACACAAAAAATCTTTACATTGAAAAAACAATACCAAAAACAGCCCGCTTTCGCGAGCTGTCTTCGGGAGTACTAAACCTTCAAATTGCGGATTCTAATTCTTAGAATTGGGTGAAGAAATCCCAAGTGGCCTTAGGCACCCAGGAGGTATTGGAACCCGGGTCCTTGTGGTCCCATATATGTCCGCCGTTCTGGGTGCACCACTTCACCGGGAATCGTTCGTCTACAGTCTTGTAATCGTAGCAGAGGTGGGGGCCGGAACCCTTGTATTCTTCGGCCTGCTCGCCGCTGGCATCCGTAAAATTGGGACCGTTGTGTTTCAAGGCTGTGTTGCGGGCGGCACGTCCAAGGTCCGGATAGCACAAGTCATCTTGCAAGCCAAGCACGCCCATCCACGCGATAGACTTGCCGGAATGTTCGGGGACCCAGATGTTGATTTCTGCGGTTTCGTAAACCGCTACACCGCGAAGCAAATGCTGGCGGTTGCGGGAAAGGCCGTTAGTGAACATGGAGCCGTAGCTAAAGCCCGAAGAGAACACGCGTGAAGAATCGATGCAGTAGTTGCTCTGCATAAAGTCCAGAAGTTCGTCGAACAAAGTGTAGTCATCCTGCCCCCAGGGAGCCTGGTTACCGTTACCTTCGGGAGCAATGAAGATGGTTGTCTTTTCGGTATCCAGAGGTTTCATGCCATAGTAACCTTCTTGTTGTACACCGCCGGCCCATCCGCCCATGCAGTGCATACCGAACACCAGGCGGTAAGGCTTGCTGTTGTCGTAGTTGTCGGGAATGTCGATGCGGACAGTGCGCTTGCCCTTGCTCCACTGGAAATCCCAGCTGCCGCTCTTCGGAATGTTGCCCGGGGCAGCCTTGCCACAACCGCGGGTAGGTACGGGAGCGTTGCCCTTGGCCCAGCCAAATTCAAAAGTTTCCTCGGTGCCGGCAGTTTTTTCCAAAGTCAGAGCCACGTTGGTGTCAAGGTTTGCAAGTTCCACATTCAAGGTATCGTAACCCTCGGCGGCCACCTGAAGCAAGGTTGCCTCGCCCTCTTTCTTGAGAGCCTTCACTTGGGGATTGCCGAAAGAAGATCCGTAAGAACCATGGGCGGTAAATTTGATATTCTGGATTGCAGAGCCCATCTTGATTCGGGCGAAGTAAGTCCCTTCGGACTTCACATATCCGCGCAAGTCCACAGAGCCGGAGCCTTGCAAAGTCTCGTTCATGACCTGCACGCCTACGGCATCCACGATCTGGATATGGACCGCAACGGAACCCCACTGGGAAAAGGACAACACACCATCGGAAACATGGACAAAGCCGGGATTCACCGAGGGGGCGATTCCCTGGATCGGAGTGTCGCGCAAGGTGAACTTGCCCACGCCATCGGTTTCTGTAGAAAGACTTAGACTGGGAAGGCTCACGGAAACACCCTCCAAGGCCTTACCCTTGGAATTGGAAACCTTACCAGTCAAAATGAACGCGTTGGAGGCGGTAGCTGCCAAAGCTACGGCCAATCCGAAAGAAGCAAAACCAACATGCCTCATACGAAACTCCTTTTTAGGGCATATCTCGCCCACCACTAAAATTACATACCTCTCCAATTTTTTTATCATGTATAAAAGCAGTTGTCGTGGACAAAATATCCAAAAACTTTTACACACTTCAGGTCGTCATTTTTTACTATTTTGGACAATATGAACGAAATTCTGAAAAAGATCATTGCATGTGCAAAAAACGGGGATTTTTCTTCAACACGGTTAAGCCCTGCAGAAGGGTTGGACCTGTTGAAAAACACCCCCTGGACCGACATAGTCGACGCAGCCAAACAGGTGCGGCAGGCCAGGCTACCCGGCAACAAAGTCGGTTACACCGCTTTCAGAATCATCAACTATACAAACGTCTGCGAAGTCACCTGCAGTTTTTGCAGTTTCTGCAGGCCGTCCAAGAACCCCGAAGCATACGTATTGTCCCTGGACGAAATCCGGCAAAAGACCGTGGAGGCAAAGGCCAAAGGCGCCGACCAGATTTTTTTGCAGGGCGGTGTCAACAAGGATATTCCTCTTTCTTATTACACAGATGTCCTAAAAATGCTCACGCAAGAAATGGGCGTGAGCGTCCGCGGGTTCTCCCCCGTAGAACTGGTGCGGATAGCACAATACAACAACAAGAGCCTGGATGAGCTCCTGGACATCTTCAAGGAGGCGGGTCTCAGTTCCGTGCCGGGCGCCGGTGCAGAAATTTTAAGCGACCGCATGCGGCAAAAACTGAGCCCTCGAAAACTTTCCGCCAAGGAGTGGTGCAGCGCACTTGCCGCCTGCCATAAAAAAGGTCTACCGGGCAGTGCAAACATCGTCTTCGGCAGCGACGAGACCCCCGAAGAAATCGTAGAGCATTTGGAATACGTGCGCAGCACCCAGGACCTCGCACGGGCGGCAAACGTGGCAGGTTTCAACAGTTTCGTAGTCTGGACATTCCAGCCCCAGACGGACAAGTTCCCCATCCGCCACGTCCGGGGCGACGAATACCTGAAATTGCTGGCCCTTTCACGGCTCTACCTGGACAACATCCCCCACATCGAGGTTTCCCTGCTGGGAATGGGACTTTCCCTAGGAGAATTGGGACTGCACGCCGGCGCAGACGACATCAACAGCATTGTCATCGAGGAAAATGTACTTGAAAATCACGGCCTTACCACCATCGAGCAGGCAGAAAACTTCATCAAGAACGCAGGTTTCACCCCCTACCGCCGAAATTTGAACTTCGATTAGCAAAAAAAACGCTAAAAAAATCAAGGCGGCCTTCATCAGGTCGCCTTCTATCTTTCAACTGTGCCTTTCTCGCTTATTAAATCAAGGCCTTGCCGGACTTGAGTTGTTTAACGATGAGGTAAGCAAGCAGACAGTACATATTTACTCCTTCTTTGGAACTTTTCTTTTTGACGGCGCCAATATTAACAATTTTTTACTAACGTTTCAAGGGAAAAAATGCTATAGGAAAGAAAATTTTTCTTAATCAACATTACATTTTCTTGTATTTTTACCTTACGGGCCTAATTCACGGGCAAAATTTCATTTTTCCCGGCAAAATTTGGTAATTTTGGCATTATGAAACGAGTTTTGTTCCTTTGCCTGACCTTGGCAGTTTTTGCATGCGCCCGACCATCCCTCCAGTTCGCCACAGAACGCATTGAAGCAGGGAAACGTCTAGGCCTTCAGTTGATATTCCCCTTGCAGGAACTGCCCGAAAACCGCGGCGAAATCGCCTTTATACCCCAGAACGGATTTACCCTGATCGGTATCGACAGCACCGACCAAATCATCCGTCCGGGCTTTGACGACATGTTCGAATCCTTCTTCGGTGGTGGAGGAAACCGAGCCGGCTACAAGGCCCGCATATACACATTCAACCTGAAGGCCCCGAAAAAGACCGGCCGGTACAACGCGGGCCAAATCACCATGGTCATCAACGAGCAAAAGCGCGTTATCGCCAACGAAATTTACGCCACCATCCAAAGGTCCTACGACGAGGACGCCCTGGACGTTACACTAAAACCCTCCAAGACAACCATCTACGAGGGTGAACAGATTTCTGTCACGCTGGGGTTCCATACCTACGAAAATTTCGAAGGCAACCTGCAAGCCACCGACATGAATACCGGCGACGACTTTATTGTCCATCGCAACGACATGTCCAACATGAAGTTCGAACCTGTAGAAAACGCCGTTCGCGAAATGCAGGCAAGCACAAAGTTCGCCTGGCTCAGCCCCACCAAGAGTGGCAACCTGCAGGTTCCACCCTTCAAGTTCAAGTACACCAAGCGCGGCGAACCCAAGGTTGTAGAAGAAAAAAAGCAGATGGGCTCAATGTCGTTTTCCAGCCGAAGTGTCCGTCAGGAATCTGTGGAAGCCGAAGCCTCCACACAGCCCATAGCCCTTAACGTCAAGCCCCTGCCCACCGAAGGAAAACCCGAAAATTTCTCCGGCATGGTAGGCAACTACAGTTTCAAGGCGGAGTTCGACCGCACGGAATTGAAGGTGGGCGAAGCCATGACCCTTTCCATAAACATCAAGGGCGACGGTCTGCCAGGCTCCATTTCCGACCCCCAACTCCCCGACTTCAGCGATTTCCGCTCCGTACCGCCAGAAAACAACATTTCAAAGAAAATTACCGGAAACAAGGTGGTCACCACAAAGAGCATCAGGGTTTTCCTCTATCCTAAAAAGAAGGGGGAATTTACCATTCCCGAAATCAAGTACACCTGGTTCAACCCGTCAAAAAAGAAATACGAAACAGCAGTGGCAGGTCCTTGGAACATCGTGGTCGAAAAAGGTGACAACAACGCAGAAACTGTTTTCCAGAGTCCCGTGGCAGCCACAGGCCCTGCCGCAGTAAAGAAACAGGAAATTGAATCCCTAGGAAATGACATCCGGTTCATCCACAACATGGACGGGGCAACGGACAAGCCGGCCCCCTATAAAGCCCTCTGGTACTGGATCCTATTGCTTGCCACCATTCCGTTCTACTTTATTGTCACCTTTGCTGTTTTCCGCAAGAGAAAGAACAGCAACAATGCAGCCCTGGTCCGTAAGGGCAAGGCCAACAAGCAATTAAAGGCACGTTTTGCAAGTGCAAACGCGGCCCTGTCCAAGGGCGATGCCAAGGCACTCTACGCCGCATTGGAAAACGGCCTGGTGGACTACCTTAGCGACCTGACCAATGCAGAATTCAAGGGCATGACCCGCCTCCAGATGAAGCAGGAACTGGAAAACCGAGGAGTCGCCCCAGAAACCATTACCGCAATCAACTGCTGGCTAGAAAAGTGCGCCTTTGCAAGATTCGCCCCTGTAAACCCCACCGCCGAAGAACAAAAGCAAATGCTGAAGGACGTGGAAAGCCTTTGCGAAAACCTTGGCGACTTGAAGTAGGGAGATTTTGAAAAATGAAGAATTTGATTAAAATTTTTGCTATTTCCGTTTCTCTGTTTTTTGTACAGACGGCTTTTGCCACAAACAACTGCCCAGGCATCGAGGCTGGCTCAAAGGCCTATAACGCAAACGACTTCGAGCGCGCCATCGACGAATGGCGTTCCTGCGTAGACAACGGCATTCAGGATGCCGACCTGTATTACAATCTTGGGAACACCTATTTCAGGAACGCCAAGCTGGGGCTTGCCATTTTCTACTACAAGTCAGCCCTGCGGCTGCGCCCCAACGATGCCGACATCCAGCACAACCTGGCCTACGCCCAGGCAATGACCAAGGATAAAGTGGACGAAGACGACGAAGAAAACCCCCTGCTGTCCGGGCTTTTCAAGATTCACCATGCCCTGTCCCTGAAGGTGCAACTTTTCGTTCTGCTGGGACTTTTCTGGCTTATTGCCGTGGCAATGGTCGGCTGCCGCATCAGCCTTAACGAAAAGCGCAAGAATGTCTTTATGGGAATCCTCTTCGTCCTGACCTCCGTTACCTGCGTCATTGCCGCCAGTGCCGGCTACAAGATTTTCATCGCCGAGACCGAGGTGACGGGCGTAGTCACCGCCGCCGACGCAGACGTAACAAGCGCCCCCAACAACAAGGCGCAAACCTTGAACACCCTTTCCGAGGGAACCTCCTTCGAGGTTCTTTCCCTACAGGGGAGTTTCGTAGAAATCCGCCTTGGTGAAAAAGTCAAGGGCTTCGTCAAGACAAGCGACGTGGGCATCATCAGGTAAGCCTCTTTGCTCTAGGTTTCACTTACAGTCATCCCGGGCACCATCAGCTGTCATCCCGGGCTTGAACCGGGATCTTTTTGGTATAAAGAAAACTACCGGCTAGGCCGGTAGTTCTAAAGAGCCTT
>JABUUR010000466.1 GCA_021443065.1 Fibrobacter sp. | reverse complement strand
CTATCCCCTATCGCTGCGCTCCAGGGCTAAAGGCCGCTCCAGGGTTCAGGGTGACAGGAGAGAGATCCCGGGTCAAGCCCGGGATGACAGCACAACGGAGACCGGGACAACGCATGGTGAGGTCCCGGGGCAAGCCCGGGATGACAGCACAACGGAGGCCGGGACAATGCAAGGTGAGGTCCCGGGTCAAGCCCGGGATGACAGCGGAAGGGGACCGGGATGACAGCACAACGGAGGCCGGGACAATGCAAGGTGAGGTCCTGGGTCAAGCCCGGGATGACAGCGGAAGGGGGCCGGGATGACAGCGGAAGGAGTCCTGAGGCGGGGGCGCTGCGAGAGCTACCCCCGCGTAGGAACCATAAAATCAAAAAGATTCTTTGTTTTCCGGCGAATTTAGGACCGAAGGGCCTGGTTCGAGACGTTTTTAGGTTGAAAACTTGACGCAAAAATTCTATATATGAGCCACACTTGGCGTATGTTGTGTTAAGCTCTACCTGCATACGTGTTAACCAAAGAGCTTCCTTTTACGAGGTTAATATGTCCTCTTTCCGTGGACCTAAGGGCAAGGTTGCCCGTTCCTTGGATCTTGCTGTTTCTAACAAGACTCAGAAGACCCTCGACCGCCGTCATTTTGCACCTGGCCAGCATGGCCAGAACCGCAAGAAGTCCGCTTCTGTGTACAAGCAGCAGTTGGTCGAAAAGCAGCGTCTCCGTTTCACCTACAACATTTCCGAAGCCCAGTTGGCCAAGGCTTACGCCGAAGCCAACCGTCGCGCAGGTTCTGCCGGTGACAACCTGATGATCTTGCTGGAAACCCGTCTGGATGCCGCAGTGCTCCGCATGGGCTTTGCACGCACCATCTTCGCTGCCCGTCAGTATGTCGCTCACGGTCATTTCACCGTGAATGGCGTTCGCAGCTTCTCTCCGTCTCGTCAGCTCAAGGCTGGCGACGTGATCGCTGTTCGCGAGCAGTCCAAGGAACACGTTCAGATCAAGGAAGCCCTGGCAGCAGGCGCAACTGTTCCTGAATATCTGACCGTCGACGCTTCCAAGATGGAAGGCTCTCTCGTGAAGCTCCCGCTCCGCGACCAGATCCCCGTCCAGCTTGAAGAACAGCTGGTTGTGGAATACTACTCTCGCTAAACCGCGAGTTATTCCAACGACAACTGGAACATTTGGAAATGCCCCGCGCAAGCGAGGCATTTCTTTTTTTGCATTTTTAGAAAACTTCTTTTTAGTTCACCGCAAAAAATTTAATTGCGTGAAATCCGTCTGCCGTCGGGGCGCCATCGCAAAACATGCTAAAGGACGTACAGCCCCAGCACAACCGTCAGTGCGGCAAAGATAGCAACGACTGGCAAAAGGAGCAGGGCGCAGCAGAAGGCCACCCGAAAGTTCCACCAGGCTAGTTTACGCCGGCCAGGTTTTGATTCTGCAAGAGCCGTCTTGCATTCCGGGCAGATATGCCCCAGTTTGTTTCGAACACGCATGGCCATGTTGCTTTCCAGGGGAGACATGCCCACACGTTCATTGAATTCCTTGCCGCATTCTTTGCAATTACATATCATGTTTTCAAATATAGATTCAAAAGTGAAGACAATCCTAAAGTCAAACCTGTTTTTTCTTGACAGCCAAGACGACCACCGAGGCGAGGATAAAAACGATTCCCAGCACAAGCCTTGCGGTCATGGTTTCGCCAAAGACTAAAGAACCTATCATCACGGCTGTCAACGGTTCCAGCCCGCCCATGATTGCCGTGGCCGTGGAGCCCACGATCTTTACCGCCTTGGCCATGAACACCAGCGAGAGGACGGAGGGGACAAGACCCAGCATAAAGGCCCACCCCCAGGCAGAAGGCGAGGGCAGGAGCGGCGGCAAGCCGGAGCCCAGGGTTACCGAGTATAACAACAAGAACAGGAGACAGAAAATCATCACGTAGAACGTCAATTTCAGGGAACCCATTTTGAGTCGTGCCTTGTTCACCACCACAATATAGACTGCATACGCCAGAGACGAAAGGAAAACCAGCAAGAGTCCCACGGAACTCAGGGCGGCACCGTCCGCGCCACCACGATAAAGCAGGCCTATTCCGGACAGGGAAAGGAGTATGGCGGCGCCCGTCCGCGAGGTCAACTTTTCTTTAAAGAACAGCCCCATGATGAGAGCCACTTCCAGAGGGTACAGGAAGAGCAGCGTGGAGGCGAGGCCTGCGTCCATGTAATTAAAGGAGGCGTACAGCGACAGTGCGCAAAAGGCAAACAGGAATCCCAGAACCCCAAGGGGGAGCAAATCCCGTTTGGCGATCGCGAACCTTTTCGCAAGGAAAGCTGGCCCCCGGACCGTTGAATTTCCCGCCGTTTTTCCGCCACGGGTTACTTGACCGTCGTGGGTCGTTTGGTTGTTTGCATGGCCATCGCAGGTTGCATGACCGCCGCGGTTCAAAATCATGAGAAAGGCCAAAAGCAAAATCGCCGTAGCAAAGCGGTAACACAAGACTGACTCCGGCGAAAGGCCTTCTCTGTATAGGAACAACGCCCCCAGAGGGTTTGTGCCGTAGCAGATTGCGGCGGCACACCCGAATAAAACGCCCTTAAATTGCGAACTTGGTTGCATCGGCCAGTTGCACGGAGGCAATGCGGGAAATGCCCTTGATTTCCTGGGTCACACCGTAGAGCATGTCGGCCTCGGCCATGGTGCGCTTGTTATGGGTAACCACAATGAACAAAGTCTGCTTGCTGAATTCGCGGAGCAACGCCATGAAGCGGCCCACGTTGGCATCGTCCAGAGGGCCGTCCACTTCGTCAAGGACGCAGTATGGCGACGGCTTTTCCATGTAGATGGCAAAGAGGAGTGCCGTCGCGGTAAGGGCGTGCTCACCGCCGGAAAGGGCCTTGATGCCGCGCATCTTTTTACCTGTGGGGCGAACGTTGATTTCGATGTCCGCATCCAGGATGTCCATGGGCTTGCCCATGTCGTCCAGTTTTTCCACAAGGTTCATCTTGGTTTCGCCGTTGAGGAACAGCTTGCTGAATACGAACTGGAAGTTCTTTTGGATTCTGTTGAAGGTTTCCAGGTAGCGGGTGCGGGCGATATCGTCCAGTTTGGTAATGGTGCGATCCAGAGAGGCGCGGGCGCGGTCCAGGTCGTCGAACTGTTTTTCGACCTCGGCCAGGTGCTTCTTTTCTTCTTCGTAGTCTTCCATCACGTTGACGTTGACCGGACCCAGGTTCTTGATGCTGTTTCTAAGATCACGAATTTCGCGGTCGGCCTCGGGCTGGCTGTACTCCACACGTTCAACGTCCTCGGGGTTCTCCAGGCTTACGGAATATTCGTTGGTAATGCGCTCTACTAGACGGTCCAAGTTCGCCTTCAAGGCTTCCTGACGGCGGCCCACGTCGTTCAATTCCTTCATCTTCTCGATCATGTCGTCGCGAAGGCGGTTGACCTCGGACTGCCAATCATCCAAGTCCCCGGAAACAAGTTCGTACTTTTCGCGGGCAAGGTCGCGCTGGCCTTCTACCTCAATGAGGGTTGCGTTCTTGGCCTGAACCTGGTCGGCTGCGGTCTCGGAATCTTGCTGAAGTTTTTCGATGGAGGCGGCGTTCTGCAAAAGTTCGTCCCGCCTGCTGCGGATGGAATTTTCGTGGAATTCGATTTGGTCGGCAATGCTGCCAAGGCGGCTGGCGTTCTGGGCGAGTTTCGCATTCTTGTCCTGGGCGGCATGCTCCAACTCCCGGACTTCCTCTTCCTTTTCACGGAACAAGGTGTCCTTTTCGCTCAATTCGTCGTTCACCCGGGCGTACTCGTTTTCGGCACGTTCCACGGCGGCCTGGGCCTCGGCAAGTTCCGCATCGCTGTTCTTGGACTGTTCCGCGGCGGCGATTTTCGATTCTGCGTTACGGACATCGTTTTCCAACTGGGTCAAGCGACGGTCGCACCCGGAAATGATATTGTTCTGGATGGAAACACTGGCGTTGCCACCCCGGAGAGAGTCCTGCCTTTCGCGAATTTCGTCTACAACGGATTCCAGCATACTGGTGTCTTCGTTTACAAGATCCTGCAGGCGTGCGACCTCATCTTCAGCCTGGATTGCCTCGGACTGGACATCTTCCAGCAATTTGGTGGCTTCGGCAATCTCGTTCTTGCGGGACAATGCGCCAGATGTCGAGGCCCCGCTGCTGACAAGCCCGCTGGTGCGGACGATGGCGTCGGGAGAAACAAAACAAAGGTCCTGGTCCCGCAGGTTGCGTGCAAAGTCGAGAGCCGTCTGGAGGGAGTCCACCACAAAGTAGCGGGAAAGGATTCCCGTAAGCCAGGGAGCGATTTCGTCGTCGGCCTTGACAAACTGATTCAAGCAACCTACGACACCTGCACCATCCACAACGCCCTGGTATGCGGGAGAGGCATCCCCCACCAAGGCTAGGAGCGCCTTGCCCACATTGTAGCCTTTCATGGATTCTACAATGTTCACGGCGTTGGAATCGCTGGAAACAATGACTGCGTCCATCAAGTCGCCTAGGGCGGCTTCTACGTAAGACGCATATTCGGCAGTGGCTTCGATGCGTTCCGAGATAAGGCCTCCGATAAAATCAGCCTTGTTCTCCTGGAGCCAGCGGCTGGCATCGGTACCTTCGTTTGCAACGCTTTGCAACACGTCGATGCGGGACTGCAAGCGGGTTTCTTCGTTCCTAAGGTTCTGCAGTTTTTTCTGCTGTTCCTGAAGGTCAACCCGGTCCTGTTCCAAGCGTTCTTCGCGGGTGGTCTTCTGCTCGGAGAGCCTTTCGATATCGGCGTTGGCCTCATCCATTCCCGCCTGGATATCACGCAGAGCCTGAGTCGCCTCGTCCTTCTGGTTCTGAATAGACTGGATTTCTGCATTCCACTTTTCCAAGTTGCCCTGAAGCATTGCAGATTCCGCATCCATGCGTTCGAAACGGCCGCGCAAAGCATTGGCTCGATTTGTCGCCTGCAGGCGTTCGTTGGACAAGTCCCTGGACTGGCTGCGAAGATCATCCACCTTGTCTCGCATGACTTGCAAGATTTCCCGTTCCCGATCCAGCAGTGCGTTCATTTCTTCCATGTCGCTGTCGGAACCGAGAATGCGGTTTTCTTCTTCCAAGCGAGCCTGTTCGTCGGTCAACTCACGGACTTTCTCCCCGCTGCGGTTGATTTCATCCTGGGCCTTTTCGTTGGCGGCTTCCAAGGAGGTAATGGTATCGCGGATACGCTGCAGGTTATGGTTCAAGTCATTGACTTCGATGTTGATCCGCTGGACTTCACGTTCCAGATCGCGATAGGCAGTTTCGTCTTCGCTGATCAATAGTTTCTTTTCTTCGATCTTTGTCTGGAGTTCCATGGCCCGGGTCTTGGAAGACTCCACCTCGTGGTTCATACGCCTGGTTGTGGTATCCAACGTATTTACGCCATCACGCATGTCCTCGAACTTATCGATACTTACAGAAAGGTCCAGTTCGCGAAGGCGTTTGCTCAGGCGCTTGAACTCATTCACCTTTTCGGCCTGGGTTTCGTACAGGCGGACTGCACGGCGGGCGCTGCGAAGGTTGTCTTCCACGCGTTCCATGTCGATTTGCACGTGCTCCAACTGACGGCGGGTTTCCTTGCGCTGCTGCTTATATTTGCTCACGCCGGCGGCTTCTTCAAACAGAATGCGGCGGTCGTCGGCCTTGTCCGAAAGAACGGCCTTGATCATGTCGGCGTTCATCTGGGAGTAGGTGCTGGAACCGAGGCCGGAGTCAAAAAGCAACGCATGGACATCGCGGAGGCGGCATTCCTGGTTGTTGATCAGGTATTCGCCAGAACCGTCACGATGGACGCGACGGGTTACAATCACTTCGGAATATTCAGAATTCAAAGTGCCATCGCTGTTGTCGATGACAATGGAAACCTCGGCAAGGCTCATGGCGGCACGTTCTTCGGTACCGCTGAAGATTACGTCCTGCATTTTGCCCATGCGAAGGGCCGCGGCCTTCTGCTCGCCAAGCACCCAACGGATGGCGTCCGTAATGTTGGACTTGCCACAGCCGTTAGGCCCCACCACGGCGGTAAGGCCCTTGGTAGGGAAATTCACTTCGGTCCTTTGGGCAAAGGACTTAAATCCAAAAATCTTTAACTTTGTAATCTGCACTGTGTAATCAAATTAGTTATTCCGACAAGCCTACCGGAACTTTAAAGACAAAGAATCCTCGTCAGATTCCACTTTTAGGAAAAGGCTTCCGCCCTCCACTTCCATTTTCTTGACATAATGCAAGGTTTTGCCGGAACCATCGGTAGACCGGGTGTAATTGACACGAATTCTGAAGTTTCCGACCCAATCGTTTTCCACCACACGGCTCCGTTCGCCCGGCAAAATCTGTTCATCCACCCAGCGCACGTAACTGGTGCTGTCCGCGGAGAATATGTCCACGGACTTCACGGTACAATCCTCCGTGGCATTTTCCACCTGGAGCCTGGAAGTGGTTTCGATAAACCAGTGACTAAGACAGCCGGTCAAACCGACGCAAAGAACAAGGGAAAACGCAAGATAGAAGAATGACTTTTTCATTCTTACCTGCCGTTTCTTGAGGGGTTCTTTCTTTCGTAACGGATGCCCTTGGCCTCAATGACCTTTTCTTCTTCGGGGCGAAGTTGGATGGTCTTGTTTTCTTCGGGTGCCTGATCCTTGTTCTTTACGGTCTTGGTATTTTTTTCCATGGGTGCGGCCTTGGTTCCGCCACGGCCAAAGAGCAGTCCATCAAGAGAAGCCAGGCTGAACTTGATTTCGGCAAGGACAGTGCCCTTGGCACCAAAGAAGTTCCTGTAATCGTAGGCTGCGTTATAGGCAAAGCGGATGAACATCAAGTCTACGGCTCCGCCCCACAGAAGGTCGGACGCACCGCCCAACTGGCGTCGGCGAGTGCAGGTAGCCTCGAAACCCAACATTCTGGAAGGATCCGGATAATACTTGATGGCGGCGTAGTTGAAACCAGGTTCAATCAGGTCAAAGGAGACCTCACCGTACAGGCGCTGCCTGTATAGGTTCTGTTCCCAGGTCAAGGAGATGGAATCCTTGTCTTCTTTCTTGTTGTACAGGCCTACGGAAACGTTGGGCAGGTAGGTCTGCCAACCGCTGGACTTGCCACCGTAGATTTCACGGCTTTCAAGGTCCAGGGAGAAACGCATGCTGCGCCAATGGTCCTGGTAGAGGCTCACCTGGGCGCTGGCAAAACCCCAGCGGGCGTGGGTCCATAGGAACGTCAAGGAATCTTCCTCGGCCTCATAGACCTTGCCCACATGTTCCACATTCTGCTGGTGCATACCCACGGCCAAGGAGAAATCCGCCTCGGAATTGGTAAGGACGCCGCCCCAGGTAAAGTCGGAGCGGAGCAAGGAGAAACTGTTGTAGGAGGGGTAGATGACAAAGTCTTCGCCGTCCCAGCCGGAACGGTCCACCCAGATCAGGCCACCCAGGTGGAGATGCTCTGCCAACCTGCCCGAAACAAAGGCCGCGGCATGCTGTCTAAAGGCAAAACCTTCGTGTTCACCGTAGACACTCTTCAACGGCAACTGGTCCGGAGCGGGAGTGTAGTACATGCCGATATCGAAATAGGCACCGCGGCCGCCTCGCAAGATCTCGCCGATTTCCTTCAACTGGCGGTCTCGGGTAATGGCACCACCGGCAGAAATATCTTCTGTCGTTACAGGGTCTGCCCACGACAACGTAGCCAGGGCCAGAGTCAATACCGAGGTATAAAAACTTTTCTTGAAAACCATGTTCCCAAAATAGCAATTTTTTAGTGCAGTTTCTATATTTAAGTCTATGACAGAGCAAGATTTAGCGTTAATTGCCGCATGGAGCGACCACTCCCGTTTATGGAAGGACAATACATGGGTTTATCCGGTCATCAGCCGTCGCGCCGGCGGGCTCTCCGTGGGGATAAACTTGAATCCCGACCACAAGTGTTCCTTTTCCTGTGCGTACTGCCAAAGCGGCCCTCAAGACGGTCACGAAAGCGTGCCCGTCGATGTTGCAGGCGTCGAACGGGAACTGCGGCAATTCCTCGCCTTTTACGAATGCGGAGAATTTTCCAAATGTCAATTTTTCGGAAACATTCCAGAAGACAAGAAAATCATCAGGGACATCTGCCTGTCCGGCGACGGCGAATCCACCATCGTCAAGGAATTTCCTGAAGTTTGCAAAGTCATGAAAAAAATCCAGGGGGAATTTAGAACAAAGTATCCGCAGAACCATCCAAGCGGTCTCGGCAACTTTAAACTCCGCCTCATAACCAATGCAAGCCGTCTGGGTAACGACAATGTCGAAAACGCCCTAAGGCACCTGTTGGAAACAGACGGTGAAATCTGGGCGAAAATTGACGCCGGAACAGAGGACTGGTACAAACGCATAAACCGATCCTCGGTCAAGTTCCAAACCATTCTGGATAATCTTGAAAAAGTCATCAAACTCTACCCCATTTGCATTCAAACCATGCAGTGTTCGCTCCAGGGCGACGCACCCTCCGTGGAAGAGGTGGAGCAATATATCGATAACCTGGAACGGTTCTACAACGCGGCTCCCCAGAATTTCGTAGAGGTGCAACTGTACACAGTCATCCGACAGACCATGACCCCCGACGTGCTGCCCCTACCCAAGGAATTCCTGGAAAACACCGCAAGGAAAATCAAGGCGAGAATCCCCGTGCAGGTAAGGACGTTCTAGTAGACGAGAGAACGGGACTTGCGGCGAACTTAATGCAGCAAGGGTGCTCGTCACACTCGCTTTGAGGCTCGAGTTCATAGGTCAGAGCTATCAGCAGCCAGATGCCTGCATTGAAATTTTTCAGAAAGATCCCGGCTCCCCGGGGCAGGCTTAGGCCGGGATGACACGCCAAGGTGGCCGGGATGAAATGCCAAGGTGGACGGGATGACACGCCAAAGGGAAGACGAAGAGTCTAGCAGAAAACCACCTATGACGCTACCTACAAACCTCTACCTACCACTTT
>JABUUR010000317.1 GCA_021443065.1 Fibrobacter sp. | reverse complement strand
TGAATTCGGCAATGCCGTGATGGTTGTTGTTGTTGGCGTTAATGTTCTGGCCGCCAATGTTGGGGTTGCCCATGAAGATCCCCTTGTATTCGTAGGGGCCCGTCACCTTATCGGACATACCGTAGGCAATGCGCAAATCGGCAGTACTGTAGGACAGGTAATATTTGCCCTTGTACTTGTGGATGTAAGAGGCTTCCATGGCCATGGGGCCACCGATGGGCAGTCGAGTCTTGGTGCTCGTATCAAAGCCCTTCATGTCCTTATTGAACTTGTACAAGTCGAAAATATTGTTGTTCCCCTCGGCAGCCGGACGAGTCTTGCTGTCAGTACCACCGCCAAAGGTGAAGTAGCCGGAGCCATCGTCATCGAAGAAAATCGCCGGATCAAAACACCAGGCCACTTCGTCGCAGTCGGCAAGACCTCCGTTCCAGTTGTTGATCAGCTTTTTATTGCCGGTAACCGGATTTGTCCAGGGGCCTGCAATGCTGTCGGCACCGATAAGGCCAATGCCGCCGCCACCACCATCGGGGAACACGATGTAGAGCCTGCCGTCGTTGGGATTCACCGCAATACCGGAAGCCCAGATATCGCTAATTCCATCCACCTTGCGGGCGTCGTAAATAATGCCGAAGTCAGTCCAGTTCTGCATATCCTTGCTGCGGAAACCGTAGAGGGCCTTGATGGAATATCCGTTTGCGTTGTAGGCAGCAGGGTCGTCGGAATCTGTGATGATATAGAAGTATTCGTCATCGGCAGCCGCACCGGGGTCGGCCAGATAATGGTAAGTGGAAATCGGATTATAGGCCAAACCAAAGGTGGCAAGGCCTGCGGCAAACGTCGCTCCGACAACTTTCTTGATAAAATTCATTGTTTACTCCTTAAGGCTGAACGCTCCAAGCCTTTACATCCACTCTAAAAAATATCTTGAAAAGTCCTGCCTTTGCCAAGTACAAAAACGATTCCTATGGATAAGTTATCCATAATGCGTCAAACTCGGCAACATAAAAAAAAGCCCTCCCCAGCAGGAGAGCTTTTAAAATCTTTTCGAAACGAGCTGCTTAGATGCGGGTTTCTTATTCCAGGCCCGGCACGCCGTAAATCTTCACGTCGTCCACCCAGACATCGAAGTCGCCGGTATTCTTGCGGCCTGCGAAAATGCCGAAGCGGTTTACATGATCCCTGACCTGGTCCCAACCGATGTTCCCGCCAACCTTGTTGGAATCCGAGGGAACCATGTCGTCGGGGGTAACCACCACCTTGGACCATTCGTCGGTTATGGGCATGTGGGCCCAGGCCTTGCCGGTTTCGTAACCCAGGGCAGAGTCCGCCGCAGAACTCAGCATCACGTCGAAGGACACGCTGATCCACATGGAATCGCTCTCGGGATTTTGCCCACGGACCCAGAGGACTACGGAGTCCAGGCTGGTAAAGTCATGGAATGTGGCGAAATTGTGGCCCATCATGGTCCAGGTGTACAGGGAGTCGGAATGGCAGTCCATGTGGGCAACCAGGCCGTACTTGCCACCGCCGTCCACGGCGTCAAGGGACATTGTAGAGTACTTGGAATTGGAAGTGTTCCAACGGAAGGTGCTGTCTTCGAAGTCGAAGAGGATAAAGTCTTCGGTAGAAGGTTCCTTGCTCTGGGAGCCGATGATAACACCTTCGACAGAGTTCTTGGACCTGACAGTCACGGGAGCCACACCCAAGGCCTGGAAGCTTTCGTAGGTGTCGTCTTCGCCGTCTTCGTTGATGTAGTCCGTAGTGGAGTAGACAAAGCCCACCACATTGAAGGAACCCGCAGGCAAGGACTCGAACTCGAAGTTGCCCAGGGAATCCGTTTCCACAACATAGTCGAGACCGCGGACGCCCACCTTGACGGAACTTACACCCGCAGGCAAGAGAACCTGGCCACTGAGGGAGCCGGACTTTTCAAGTTCGATTTCAAGGCGTTCGCATTCCGTTTCGGATACGGTAAAGCGGCTCGTGCCCTTGTCGTCGCCGTTGCGAATTTCAACAACGTAACGCCCGGATTTCATCTTGGGGACGTTGAACTGACCCTTGTCGTCCGTTTCGGCATTGTACGAAATTCTATCCGCACCCATGCCCTCTTCAGAAGAAAGATCTCCATAAGTCGCCTCGGCAAGGTACTTTTCGGGACGCACAAGAACTTGAGAACGGGCTGCGGGGGAACCGTCGGCACGAGTTGCAACCAGGGCTACAGAATTTTCAGTCTCAAACGTCGAAGACGCCTGATCTCCAAGCAGACCGCAACCTACAAGGAACGCACTCACTGCGCCCACGGTTACCAGACTTATATGACACACCCTAAACTTCATTTAGACTCCCTTTGTTCCATCCACCGTTTCCTTGGCAGAGGCCACCCCGCCCTTGCGGGCAACAGGATAGAACGCCATAGAAAGCTGCATTACACGGTCGGGGCTCTTGGAACTGTCTACGCGTTTCTGGACCAGACGCCTGAATTCGCGCAACATGTCACCCAAGTCGTCAAAGCATGCTTGATCAACGGATAAGGTAAGTGTAGAAATATTTCGCTCGTCTACAGGGACGTTATCGAGAGAATCGCTGGCCAAAGAGAGCACTTGCTTCTGGAATTTGCGCACGGCCACCTTCTTTTCGGGGCCGCCGGCAGTCAAATGGGCGTCTGTCAGAGCCAGTCGGCCCGAAGCCATCTTTTTGACCAGCCCCACTTCCATGAGGGTGTCGATGGCCTCCTGCGCCTGGGCTTCTGTAATAGGCGGGCAAATGTCGTGGGCAATCTGCTTGAGGTTCACCACCCCGCCGTTCAGTTCCAGATAGGCGCGGACTGCGGGAATCCACCAGTTTTCCAGCACCTTAAGTTCGGCAGCCTGGAGACTATGGCGGTCCACGTCCCTCAGAGCAAGGGCCTTGGCGATCAACTCTTCGCGTTTGCCCTTGTCCTTTGTGACAGAGGCGGTGTAAAGCAGGTCGAAGTATTCTGCCTCGCGACCTGACAAGTCCAGAATTTCCTTGGCGGAAGCCAGGGCGTGAGCCGGCAGGTGCTGCTTCTTCTGCAGCACGCGGTACAAGTAGCTGGAATCCAATCCCAGCTTGTCACCCATCATACGATAGCTGTAGAAAGGCATCTCGGCTTTCTTGCGATCGTAGTAAGACTTCAAGAAGTCACGGTAATCGGCTATGTCAGAAAAAGTAACCATATTATTTACCCAAATTTAACAACAATAAGATAAACTTTTGGTTACCAAAAAAGAAACACCTCGGTAAAATCACCATGGACGTTTTATCCAAGGACTTTGTGACAAACGTCACAAAAGGGCGTTTTTTGCCCGAAAAAATCCTTTTTTCGCCGTTATCAAGTTTTTCTTTTCCGTAGGCTTGCCAGCGCAAAAACCAAGGAAAGGGCTATGCCCACATGGGGCAGATAGGCAGGAGTAGACGCCTTCACCGTAATGGAAAGAACGGCGGGAACAAGGCCAAAGAGCCCTCCCAGGCATACTCCCGCATACCATAGAGGCCTTTTGACTTCGAATTTCTTATGGGAGATAATCGCCACAGCCAAAGGGGCAACAATCCCCGGGGTGTAAACGGAATAGGCCATGGTCAACAAGTCGATAATGTCCTTGCCGCCCAGGGCGAGCACCATGGCGATTACGCCGATCACCACCACAAGGATCCGCACTACGGCAATACGGCGGGTATTTACGATGTCGTTTCCGAAAATGGCAGCGGAATTGATCAGGCAGGTGTCCGCAGAAGACAGTAGCGCCGAAAGCAAGCCCACAGACAAAAGGGCCGCCAGGGGCAAAGGCAAAACGCAAGAGGCCAAGCGGAACAAGGCATTGGTCCGGGCACCTCCCGCAGAGTTCAATCCCACGGCATCGGGTGCATACTGCCCGGCCCACATTCCCAAAAGGACGATAATCACGCTAAAGGCAAGAATGGCAAAACTGCCTGCAACAACCGCCTTACGGGCCGCAGAGGCATCCTTGGCCACAAGGTTCCTGGAAATCACGTCGGGCCCCAAAAAGTAAGCCCCGCCTACGGTAAAAAGCATCAAGGCCAGGTCGGCGGCTCCAAATTTTTCGTTCAGCAACGAAAAATCAAACGACCCCACCGAATTTGCCGTCGCAGAACCTGCGGCAACCGCAACACCCTCCATCCCGGAAAACCCACCCAGCAGGTAGACAGCCGCCGCCACGAAACCCAAGGTCAAAATCCCAAACTGCAGGGCATCGGTACGCACCACCGAAAGTTGCCCCCCAAGCAATGTGTACACGATGACTATCGCCGAGGTGACGACCACAGACAAGACGCCCGCGTCGTGGCCAAGCACAAGGCCGATAAAGCCAGCCATCGCAGCAAACTGGGCCGCAATAATGCCGATCCACGAAACTGCGATAATGAGCCCCACCAACCTGCGTGCTCCACGGGCTACCGTCTTTTCGGCAAGTTCCGGAAGGGTTCGCACATCAAGGTCGTGGATGGGCTTGCTCAAGAACGCCGCCTGAAACCAAAAGCCCACAGCCCCCACGCCCAGCCACCAGAAGGCCGCAAAACCTATGGACTGCGCACGGTCGGCAATGCCTATGGTGGCGCTGGCCCCCAAAACCGTGGCCATGAGGCTCATGAACACAAAGGGGGAACTCTGGCGGCGACCGGCCACCACGTAGTCGTCAAAATTTTTCACCTTGGACAAATCCCGGGCACAGATAAAGCCCAGCACCAGGAAATAAATAACCAACAACTTCATAACACTCCAAAGATAATTTTTTCTAGATTTTCCTTCAAATGGCACAAGGAAAAACAAGGGAACTGTCTTACGTGCAAAAGGTGGAGCGTAGCATATCCACCACCTACAGGGAGCGCCTGTGGACGCCCTTTATTTCAGCCATAAAAAGATACAAATTAATCGAGGAAAAAGACAGCATCGCCGTGTGCATTTCCGGCGGAAAGGACTCCATGCTGCTGGCAAAGCTAATGCAAATGCTTTTGCGCCATACGGATTTCCAGTTCGATGTCAAATACCTTGTGATGGACCCGGGCTACAACGAGGCCAACCGCAAAAAAATCGAAAGCAACGCATCCCTTCTGGAAATCCCCGTCACCATTTTTGACTCGAAGATTTTCGACGTTACAGACAAAGTAGGCAAATCACCCTGTTACGTTTGCGCAAAGATGCGAAGGGGACACCTGTACCACATGGCAAAGGACATGGGCTGCAACAAGATCGCCCTGGGGCACCACATGTCCGATGTCATCGAAACCACGGTCATGGCCATGTTCTACGGCGCGCAGTTGCAAGGCATGATGCCCAAACTCCACAGCCTAAATTTCGAGGGCATGGAACTTATCCGCCCCATGTACTGCATCAACGAGCAAGACATTATCAACTGGACAAAGTACAACGGCCTGGATTTCATCCAATGCGCCTGTCCCTTGGCCGAACGCAGCAAGGAAACTGCAAACGAGGACTCCGAGACAAACGTAAGCAAGCGCAAGGAGACCAAGGAATTAATCAAGCGCCTCAAGCGGATCAACCCCAACATCGAAAAGAATATTTTCAACAGCGTCCACGCCGTATGCATCGAGACTTTCCCGGGCTACAAGGCCCAAGGCGAACAGCACAGCTTTCTTGAAAATTACGATAAAATTGAAGATCCTGGCATTTTTTAGCCCAATGTACGGTCAAAAGACCGTTTTTTACGGTTTTTGTAGTTAAATTTACGGTCATATGGGAGATTCAGGAAAAAAACAAGAATTGACTAGCCGGCAAAAAGAGATTCTCAGTCTCTTGCGTAAGGGCTTGACCAACAGCGAAATCTGTTTCGCCCTGAATATATCCGCAAACACAGTCAAGGTCCATCTCGCAAACATCTACAGGATTCTAGAAGTTACAAACCGTACAGAAGCGGTTTCTACGGACTTGACCTCCAGCATGGATTCCGAAGGGAGAGAAGAAGTCACCTTGACCATTTGCCAAGGCGACGACTTTTTGGATTCGCCACTCCCCCACGCCCTTTACCTCTCCATAGTGCAGGCATTGCAGGGCTGCGGCGTTTTTCAAATCAAGGTCACACAACCCGATGACGGCGACAGGCAAGGCGACTACCGCATAAACGTGTCCACCATGCAAGGCGACAACCAAACATTGTTCATCGCCCTGCACAAAAAAGAGGGCGACACCCTTCTGTGGTCGAACCTGCCCAAGGTATGCAACAGCGAAGACATAAGCCTTCTGACAGAGCAGATTTCCATACAACTGCTTAGGCAAATGGTTCTTGCCGCAGCAGAATCTTTTGAAGAAAATCCGAGTGTAGCCCCCCAATGGTGGTACGCCTCCTGCTTTGCCATTTCGAAGATGGAAAACCGCGAGAAGAACGAATTCGACCGATGTGCAAGGGTTCAACATTCCCTGCTGGAAAACGAAAGGCACGGCGACTTTATTGCAGGAGTGTTGGCAATCGCCTACCATGTGGCCGCCACTGAAAAATGGGTTGACGAAAAGGAGTGTATCGACAATCTCGGCATTGTGATCAACGAGACCATGCGAAAAAATCCCTCGTCGGTGTACTCCCTGTATTCCATCGCGCTTTTCAACATGCTCCTGGGAAACCACAAGGAGGCGCTCAATTATTTCGAACTCATGATGCATGCCAACAGCCCCCTGCGGGCCATTTGCCGCAGGCAGGTTTCTCAACTGTACACCCTTACGGGGCAAGGCGACAAGGCCCGGCAGCAGATTGAAGAATACGACCGTTGCATTCCCGCCGCCATGTACCAGCCCTTCCATTTTGTGGAAAAAGCATTCCACCACTTTACCCTGGGCGAATACGGCGAATGTCAAAAGGTCGCAGAACAACTTCTGATATGCCATCCAGAAATCATCTACCCGCGATTGCTTTCCATCGCCTGCAATTACAGGGACAGGAATTTCGACCAGTACCGAAAGCAGTGCCGCATACTTTTTGAATACCACCCCCATTTTTCAAAGGACGACCTGAAACATTTCATCAACTGTTTCAGCCCCGCCCACAGGGGAAAAATTTCAGAATGCCTGAAAAACCTTTTCGAATAGTTTAGGCCACCTCTGAAAGCGGGTTAAACGATGGTTGGACAAGCTCAGGAATTGCGAGGAGCGATGATGCCCGAGGCAACAATTCCCTGGTCTGCGTAAAGCACAAGAATTTGGCCCGGAGCCGACGCAAACTGAGGTTCGTCAAAATGCACGGAAATTTTCCCGGCTGCCACATCCAGGGCGGTAATGCGGGCTAGTGCACCCTTATGGCCTAGGCGAATATGGGCCGTCAAAGGCTGTTGCAACAACGGCGAATCCTCGTCCACCATCAGGTTCAATTCCTCGGCGTCCACATCCACACAGTTCATTACGCTGCGAGGTCCAAGGACCACCTGATTTTTTTGCACATCGATGTTCACTACAAAGTAAGGTTCCGGCAGGCCGCCGATGTTCAAGCCCTTGCGCTGGCCGATGGTGTAATGAATAACGCCCCTGTGCCTGCCCAGCACCTTGCCGTTCATATCCACGAAATCCCCAGGCTTGTTGTCGGACTCGTCAAAAAGGACTGTGTAATCACCGCATTCCAAAAAATCCTGGCTCTCTTTCTTGGTGGCAAAATCCACCCAGCCGATTTCTGCGGCCAAAGCCCTCACATCGGTCTTTTTCATGCCCCCCAGCGGAAAAATCACCGAAGACAACTGCTCCAGGGTCAAGCGCGAAAGAAAGTACGTCTGGTCCTTGGAATCGTCCAGCGCGGCATAAAGAAAAGGCTGCTTGGAATCCTTGAAATCCAGGCGGGCGTAGTGGCCTGTTGCAAAGTAATCGAAATCCACCCCCATGCGGCGGGTGGCCGCAAGCAACGCTCCGAACTTGACATTCTGATTGCATCGAACGCAAGGGTTGGGGGTACGGCCCGCACGATATTCGGCGCGGAAATAATCCAGCACCTGACTCTTGTACGCTTCTGAGACACTAGCCACATAATGGGGAATGCCAAGGCGGTTTGCAACGCTTTTCGCCTGGGCAATGGTTTGTACCTCGCCGGGTCCAAAGCAGCCCTCGCGACCTTCGACGTGGGGCATGTTCTTGATGGAACCATCCCAAGTGGCCATGGTAACGCCAATGACCTCGTAGCCCTGCTGTTTCAGCAAATATGCCGCAAGGGCAGAATCTACACCACCAGAAAGGCCTACAACCACACGTTTCTTTGAAAGCATCTTTTCCACACCGCAGATATATGATTTTTATGTTCCTTGACCATTGTTGCAAATATCCATCATCACAAGGCCCGCAAGGGTAAAGCCAAAAATGGCCACCGCGTGGGCCATGGTGCCGTTGCAGGCCACCTTGTGAAATTCCGCAGGGCTTCCATCGCCACTGGCCACAGGCCCCAGATTTTTCAGTAGTTCCTCGCTGTACACCACCTGTATTTTTTTTGCCGGGCGCAGGTTCTTCTTTTTGAACTTGTCCCTAAGAGAACGAGCCAGCGGGCAGCCCTTTGCTTCCCAGAATTCCGCCACCTTGATCTTTGTGGGGTCCATTTTAAGGGCCGCACCCATGGAAGAAAAAACTTTCGCCCGTGTACAAGACGCATTCATGAGCAAATTCATTTTTGCATCAAGGCTGTCAATGGCATCAACCACGTAATCGTAATTGTCCAAGTTAAAAGCGTGGGCTGTTTCCTCGGAATAAATTTCTGCCCGGGCGTCAATTTCTGCTTCGGGATTGATTTCCAGCAGACGCTGTTTCAACACCTCCACCTTCACCTGCCCAACAGTCTTCGTGGTAGCCATCAATTGCCTGTTCACATTGGTCACATTCACCATGTCGGAGTCCACGATGGTCAAATACCTTATTCCGGACCGCACCAAACTTTCGACACACCAACTGCCCACACCGCCAACGCCAAAAACAATGACCCGCTTGGACGATATATCCCCCATTTTCGCCTCCCCCACAAGGCGGATGGTTCGATTGAATATGGCGGAACTTGTAGACATGTCACAAATTTAGAAACATTTCGAGCGTCCTGGATTTATCCCATTTTACACAGCCTTTACAAAACAATCTTATAGGCTTTACATGGGCTATTT
>JABUUR010000152.1 GCA_021443065.1 Fibrobacter sp. | reverse complement strand
CCTCTACGATTCCGAGGGAAATCTGATTGAGAATAAATCAGATACCATAAGAGTTTGCAAAGAATTAAAGGGTAAAGAGGTCTTTGTTGAATTGGTTAATAAAAAATCGGAAAAGAAATCTTTATGATGATGTTCTCTATTGTGTATTACAGGATGTATTCTGAAACGACTTTCTAGCCGGGATTACTTGATTTTTGATTAATTGGATTAAATTTGTTGACTACCTACGGTGCTTTTTTTATCTTTGGGCGTGAAATTACAAAAGAAGGAGTTCTTACGCTATGTGGAACGAGAAACATCTGAATAGGTTGAATGAGTACCTGGGCCAGGCCCAGGCTGCCGGTGGCGCTGCCCGTATCGATAAGCAGCACCAGTCCGGCAAGTACACCGCGCGTGAACGCATGGAAATGCTGTTCGATGCAGGCACCTTCGTTGAAATAGGTGCACTTCGTAAGTCCAGCAACCGTGTTCTCAAGGAGAGTAAGGTTGTCATGGGTGACGGCGTTGTCACCGGCTACGGCAAGGTGAACGGTCGTCTGGTCTTTGCATCTTCCCAGGATTTTACCGTGGGTGGCGGAGCACTTGGCCAGTGCCATGCAGAAAAGATTTGCCGAGTCATGGATATGGCTGTGGAGGCCGGTTGCCCCTTTGTTGCCATGAACGACTCCGGTGGAGCCCGTATTGACGAAGGTGTGTTCTCCTTGGCCGGTTATAGCGCCATTATGGCCCGCAACGTATGGGCTTCTGGCGTGATCCCCCAGATTGCTGTGATCATGGGCCCCTGCGCCGGCGGTGCCTGCTATTCCCCGGCTCTGTCCGACTTTATCTTCATGACCCAGTCTACCTCCCAGATGTTCCTTACGGGGCCCTCTGTGGTGAAGCAGGTGATGGGCGAAAACATTACCGCAGCCGACTTGGGCGGCGCTCCTGTTCACACGGCAAAGTCCGGTGTTGCCCACTTCATGTACGAAGACGACAAGCAGACTCTGGATGGTGTCCGCAAGCTTCTCTCCTACCTGCCTCAGGGCAACAAGAACAAGCCTGTGTCTGCCAGCGAACAACTTGAAGAAAAGGCCGACGAGAACGGCATCAAGAAACTTTTCAAGAAGTTCTTAAGCAAGCAGGATGCAACCTGCGAAGCAGCAGAAGACAAGAGTGCTACTATCCAGGACATTGTACCGGACAACTACAAGCAGGCTTACGAAGTCAAGTCCGTAATCGAAGCCTTTGCCGACGCTGATAGTTTCCTTGAAGTCCAGAAGGACTGGGGCAAGAATGTGGTCATCGGTTTTGCCCGCCTGAACGGAGAAGTCATCGGTATCGTTGCCAATCAGCCCAAGGTTCTTGCCGGTTCCCTGGATGTGGATGGTTCCACCAAGGCCGGCCGCTTTGTGCGCTTCTGCGACGCTTTCAACATTCCTCTCCTTGCCCTTGTCGATGTTCCGGGGTACATGCCCGGCAGCAAGCAGGAATACTCCGGCATTATCCGCCACGGTGCAAAGCTCCTGTACGCCTTCGCCGAAGCAACTGTGCCTAAGGTGACCCTTATTCTCCGTAAGGCCTTCGGCGGTGCTTACATTGCCATGAACAGTAAGGATGTGGGTGCAGACTACGTGTTTGCGCTTCCCATTGCACAGGTGGCCGTGATGGGTGCCGAGGGTGCCGTGGAAATCATCAATAAGAAGGAAATCGCCGCTGCCCCGGACCCGGTGGCCGCACGTGCCGCCTGCATCGCCAAGTACGAGGACGAATTGATGAACCCCTACGTTGCCGCAGCCATGGGCGTGGTAGACGAAGTCATCAAGCCCGAGGACGTTCGCAAGCGTCTGGTGACCGCCTTCGAAGCACTGAAGACCAAGGACCAGAAACGCCTTTGGAAAAAGCACGCCAATATCCCCCTGTAAGGGATGGGCTGTCGCGTCAAGGCAAAATTGAAGAGGGATCGGTGGAATACCGGTCCTTTTTTCGTGGGGGTAAAAAAGGGTGAAATTCTTGGTTTAAAGGAACGAAAGTTGAAAAAATTGCTAAATTCCCGCAAATTCCAGGATTTTTATCCGTGTTTTATTGAGTTTTTTCGATTAAAATTCAGTATTTTGTGGGTATGGATTTTGGTCGTACAAGGATTGAAAAACTGTAGAGAACGTGGCTTTTGGTTTGAAACATTGGTGGATTGCCATGGGTGTTGCCCTGGCTGCTGGATTCGCTTGGTCTCAAGGCGATTCTTTGACTGTTGTTTCCGCAAGCGCTGATTCTACCGAGGTGGACCTGGCGGAAACGGAATGGCAGCCCACCTTGCAATATATTTCGCTGCCGCCTTCGGTAACTCCCCTCGATGGACTTTTGCCTTTCGGAGGCGTAGGTGCTTCGCCTACCTTGATGAGTAACAGCAAGGGGCAGGTGTTTAGCCACGATGTGGATGTGGCCACCCGCGAAATGGATGTAAGCGAAAAACGTGTGAATTCCGTTTCCCACGACACTACGCTCTTATGGTCTGCCCATTACCCGGAACTTACGGACTACGTCGCCGACATGTACGACATTGGACGCAAGCGCCTTTGGTTGAACGGTCTGGTGGGACAGGCGAGCGGCGGTTACGAGACGCCTGAAACAGGCTCTGTTTTTGACATTACCATTCCCGTGACCATGCCCGCATGGATGAGGGACTTTGGCCTGGACAAGCCTAAACTTATGCTCCAGGGTTCCATGGATATCCGTTTGAAGGGTTACGGCGAACACGACAACGCCGAGGGCAGCACCAAGACCAGCCTTTGGCCCAGCCCGTCATTGGACTACACTCCCAACTTTATGGTGAAAGGCAAGATCGGGCCCTACATTACGGTTGAAATCCAGAACGTGGAGGAAGGCCTGGGAGCAAAGAATCAGGTACGTGTGGTCTACGAGGAGTCTTTCAAGGGAGAGTTCGAAGACTACATTCTCCAGCGTGTGGAGGCGGGTACCACGAACCTCGCCCTGACGGGTACGGAACTGACGGGTTACTCTGAAAACCATCAGGGACTGTTCGGTATCAAGGCCGACTGGAAACTGGGCGACTGGCGCCTTACCACCATCGCCTCCCAGGATGGAGGCTCCCAGGAGGAGTACACTTTAAAGGCCAACGAGTCTACCTCCGAATTCCAGGTGCTGGACAAGCAGTTTATTTCCTACCGCTACTACTTCTTGAACCATGAGGCGAGAAACGCCTACATCAACGAATCCGTTACCGGTCGCAAGACCTCCAGTTATGTGGCAACGAACCTTAAACTTTACAAGCGCGGAACCACCAATGCAATTACGGGCGTTATCGATAACGTGAAGGTTCTTTACAAGACACCTTCGGGCAAGACCGTGGAAAAACTGGTGGAGCGGCTGGTGGAAATCCCCAGCAGCGAATATACCTACGATCCCAAGTTGGGTGTGCTTAAAATCAACGGAGTCAACCGAAACACCTTGGTGGCCGCCAGTTGGAGTGGCGACGGTACCGGGCGTACCGGAACGACGGTTCGCGACGGGGCGAGCCTTGTGCTGATCCAGTGGGACGCCGCTCTTTCTGAATTGGAAGACATTGACAAGTTGATGCTCCGTAACATTTACTCCATCGGGATTTCCGACGCCAGCGCGTCGAACTTTGTGTTGAGAATGAAGAATAAGTCCGGCATTGCCGGGACTTTCTTGAAGACACTGGGATTGGTGGATGCCACTACTGGCACCCCTCTGGTCAACGATGCGAAAATCTTTACGAAGAACGCGTCGGGCGGCTATACCGGCGAAATGTGGCTGCCCTGCTTGCCTTATACCGACTCCGCCTACGCCAATGTGCCTAATCCCATGGAACGGGCCCGCCAGAACTGCCTGGAACCCTTGCGCCTGCTGGATTCTTCCGAGGCCATGGCCCAACTTTACACCTTGCCGGTGTACAACCTGAATCGCTATACCAATCGCTTTTATTTTGAGTCCGTGGGCAAACGCCGCAATTCCACCTTGAGTGTCCGCGACCCTAGTTCCAGTTATTCCGTGAACGGAAATTCCTGCATGGATATTTCGCCGGGTACGGAAAAGGTGACCGCAGGGTCTACCACCCTTATCCGCGGAACGGACTACGAGGTGAACTACGAACTGGGCCAGATTGAATTGCTCAGCGAAAGGGCTCTCGACCCCAACAAGGAAATCAAGGTTTCCTTTGAATGCGAACCCCTGTTTGAAATAGACAACAAACTGTTGCTTGGTGCCCGCGCGGAATTGCCCTTGGATCTTTACGGGTTTGGTGCAGGCTCCGTGTTTGGCCTGACCGCCCTGTACAAGAGCCAGAGCACGACGGCAAAGACCCCCACCTTGGGCAGCGAACCTTTTTCCAGCACCTTGCTGGGTGTAAACCTTCGCTTGCAGGATACAGTCAATGCACTGACAGAGCTGGTGAACAAGATTCCTGGCATTAACACCACGGCTTCATCCAGCTGGCGCGTGGAGGCGGAACTTGCTGCAAGCCGCCACAATGCAAATACCAGCGACAATACTTCGGCCCTTGTGGAAGACTTTGAAGGGACTGCCTCCGGCTTGACTTACCCCTTGTCTAGATTGTCCTGGTATCAGGCTTCTCCGCCGGGAGGTGTTGCAAGCGATCCCGCCACCTACATAGAAGACCTGGATTACCGCCATCAGGGCGAATTTATATGGCATAGCAACAATACGGAACTGTACAAGAACATCTACCCGAAGGTGGGCAACTCCGACGTGGATAACCAGCACTTGACAGTGCTGAAAATGACATTGCGTGCCAACGATAATTTGTCAGGAAAATCCTGGGGCGGCGTGATGCGTCCCAACAGTTCCTACTACCAGGACATGAGCAACATGAAGTACATCGAAGTGGTTGCTCGCGGTAATGTGGGATCCCTTTATTTGGACCTGGGCCTTATTAGCGAAGACCTTTCTATCAACGGTTTTGAACCCGATGGAAGGTACCAGGGCGAAAACGATTTGGGAACCACCACCGCATTGCACGACAAGGGCCTGGACGGAAAGACCGGTTCCGACGAAGAACGCCAGGTTTGGGATTGCCGTATTTCTGGATGCGTAAGCCAGATTTACAACGCCACCAATGCAAGCAACTTTTCTACGGATATTGCCCGGGACAACTTCAATGGTGACCTGGACGAAGAAAGCGACCCTCCGGTTTATATCAACGGCACCGAAAACAACTCCGGCGAGCGCAAGTACGATACCGAAGATATCAACAAGAACGGCTCCCTGGACAGGGACATCAACTACGTGCGTTACCGTATTGACTTGTCCGATACCAATGTGGCGAACTTCGAGGTCCTTTACAACGGCTGGCGCAAGTGGCGCATTCCCTTGAACCAGTACGATACGGTTGTCTCTGCAAACGGCAGCGACTACTTGACGATTCTTTCGGAGTCCCAGTTCTCCAGACTTTGGATGGGGCGCCTGAACCCCGGTGTCGCCGAGGCGAAGGTGCAGGTGGTGAGCCTTGCCGTGGTGGGCAACGCCTGGGAAGAAACCACCGTGGCGGACTACTACAGGACTAGTTCCAACGAAAATTCCCAGATTGTGGAAGTGAACGGCGTAGAGCAGCAGGTCTCTGAATCTGTAAGCACCAAGGATACGACCTATATTACGGTTACCACCATCAACAACCGCGAAAATTCCAACAAGTACCACAAGTCTCCCAATACCACCACGGAACGGGATTCCGATACCAACGCCCCCCTGAAGGAAACGTCCCTGGTTCTTGACTATCACAACATGAACCCGGGGCAGGAAGTCGGCGTTACCCGAATCTTTGATACGGAAAAAAAGGATTTTTCAAGTTACAAGTCCTTGAAGATGGAAATCCATTACGCCATCGAGGACCAGGAAATCAGCAACAGGCTTTCGGAGGCCCCGGTCCGCTTCGCTATGCAGTTTGGCGAGGGTTCTCTGGAAGGGTCTACGGATTATTACGAATGGAGTTTCAGGCCGGCGATGTATTCTTGCAAGAGTTCTGAACGGGAGTCGGATTGCCACGAACAGAACTGGCTGGAAAATGCCTTTGCCATGGATCTTTCGGAATTTTCGAACTTGAAGAAAAACCGCCGCCCGCCCTACATGATTGCGGTGGAAAAGAAGATTGCTCCCAAGTCGGGTGAACGTGACCGCGAAGAAAAAATCCGCCTGGTGGGTAATCCTTCGATTACAAGTATCGACTGGATTCGCTTTGTGGTCATTGCGGACTCCGGTGCCGCTCCCGAAGACTTGAAGGGTACCTTCTGGATAGATGACCTGCGCCTTTCTGAAATGGATACGGATTGGGGTTACGCCGCCCGCATTGGCGGACAGGTGAACTTTGCCGACTTTATCGCCCTTTCTGGTACGGTCCGTTACCAGGATGGAAACTTTGCAACACTTTCTACGGCCAACGGCTCTCCCAAGCCCAAGATTTCCAATGCTGCTGCCCAACTGGACGTGGCTGGCGACTTTACCATGAACTTGAACAAGTTCTTGAACGATAGCGCCGGTTTCCATATCCCGCTGTCCATGGGGTACCACACCACGACCAAGCGTCCCTACATGAAGCCCACGGATGACTTGCGCTTGAAGAAGAACAATTTCATCGACTTGACCGGAGATATGTTCCAGAACGAACTGAGCGTCGATTCCAGGAAGGAGGAACAGGAACTTCGTGACAGCGTGGATGCCAAGGGCTACCAGTCCTTTGTGCGAGAAAAGAGCTTTGGCATCAGTTATCGCAAGGATTACAAGGCCCATGAAACCAAGCTGGGCGAGGTGCTTTCGCAGATGCTTCTGGAACGCCCGGCCTTCAGTTACAGTTATAATGAATCCGAAGGAAATTCCACCACGACTTCGGACTCTACCTATTCTTACCACACTATCCTGGAATATAAGTTGGGCACCTTCAGCATGTTCAAGTTCAGGCCCTTCGAAAGCCTTTCCAAGTATCGCTGGCTGAAGGACTTTGCAAAGGCGGAATTTGAACCCTGGCCCCAGACTTTCGACTTGACCTTGTTCGATTTGAATTACGTGCGCTACGTGAACCAGAACCGGGATCCCGACTACGTGGACCCCCAGGTGGACAAGGTGGTGACCTACACCACGGAATTGAACCACAAGTTGAATATGCGCTGGAACATTTTCTCGTTCCTGACTACCAGTTATTCCTTGAATATCCGCCGTGACATGTTCGGCGGCGGTGACCGAGAAGGCTTTGCCAAGGAGAACTTCTTTACCACGCGCGAAGGCGGTCTATTTGCAAGCGGTTACGTCTTTGACTACGACCACACCGATCGCAAGGTCTACGTTTCCGAAGGCTCCGTGGTGAAGATTCCTACGGATACCATTCCCAAGGTGAATTCCAATGGCGATACCATGGTCATCAATATGCAAGATCCCGATTCCTACGAGATTCGCTATGACAGTACGGTGACCTACAAGGTGGACAGCGTCGGGCATAGGGAGTACGGACGATCCTACGGCATCTTGAGGAATGAACGTTCCCGCAGCCAGCAGTTCAAGATTGGCTTTAATCCGCGCATTATTCCTTTCTTGCCCTTCAGCATGAACTATTCTACGGATTTCAACCAGCAGAAGACTATTCCAAACGATTACGACCTGATGGACGAAAGTAGCGTTGAAAAGAACTTTTGGACTATATCCCAGAACAATCGTTTTGAATTTACCCCCACGTTCAAGATCCTTGATTTCGTGAAGAGTTTCGGCAAGCAATCTGCGGTGGCCAAGGCCTTTGAAAAAATCAAATGGCGTGAAATTCGCATGACCTGGAATGCAAGCACCAATACGGTGGGCGAGAACTTTACCCTTTCGCAGCTTTACGAAGATCAAGGGGTGAACCCCTTCCAGTATTATCTTTACGGACTGGGCTTTGGCAATGGTTACCGTAACCGCGGCATTTGGAATATTGTCTCTGGTGAAATGGGCATGGACGACCGCAACGACTACAGAGGTTTTGGTCAGTACCGCAACCATCATGTGGATACCCTCGTTTATCAGGGCAATTTCCGCCATACGATTTCGCGTCAGTTCCAGACATCTACAAGCATTGCCTTGCCGATTTGGGATATTGGGCTGACTGGAGATTTGCAATGGAAACAGGATTTTTCACAGTCCAGGGAAAACCCGCTTTACATAGATACCACCACCGTCTGGCCTCGCATCGGGGCTACCATGACTATCCCGAATTTCGCCCAGAAGGTCGGTTTCTTGAATTCGTTCCGCAGTGTTTCTACGACGCATCGGTTTGACTACAGTTATACAACTACGGTTCGCCCCTTCCAGAGTGCTGAAGACTCCTGGGCACAATCGATTAATTTCAATCCCCTGGTTCGCATTACCTTTATGCTCCAGAACAGCATGCGCATTGAAAATAGCGTTCGCCTCAAGATTGACAACACGGACCGTCGCCCGAAGGAAGAGGTCATTTCTTGCACCAACTGGACCCCCGAAGACCCGACGTGCCTGAACGGCAATTCGAAGGATACAACGGATTACTTCTGGGAGACTCCGTGGATCCATACCTCGCTGTACAACGATTTTTCCATTAACATCGGCGATGACTTTACGGTGACTTACCCGCTTAAGTTGGATAAGGCGGTGAAGATCTGGAAATGGTACTACAAGTTCAAGAATGCCATTGACCTGAAGCTTACCGCGGGCTATGATTTCAAGAAGACCATCCGTAAGGAATACGATCCTGTGGAAGGTTACGACAAGGAGACAGAGTCCGAAGCAACGGACGGTGTATTCAAGCGCTGGTCGTACAAGGCGCCTACGGGTGACGACATGCAGAAGGCTTTCTATAAGCCGAAACTCGAAATGACGGACAGGACGGTTCCTTCTCGGACCCATGAATGGTTTATCAGGCCTTCTGCAAGTTACCAGTTCAACAAGATTGCTTCTCTAAGTTCCTATATCGAGTATCGCCAGATTCACGAAAAACTGGATGACGAGACTGCTCATCTGCGCCAGATTCTGCAGTTCGAACTGGCCTTGATGCTGAGATTTAACTAACGATGATGCACGGGGATCCCGGGTCAAGCCCGGGATGACAGTGTAAAACGGCGCTCTCTAACATGTCATCCCGGCCCCTGCGCCGG
>JABUUR010000039.1 GCA_021443065.1 Fibrobacter sp. | reverse complement strand
CGCTTTGAGGTGTGAGCTATGAGCTCTATGCTGTGCGCTGACAACCTCATACCTCTAGGGGGCGAAGCCCCCGACCTCATATATCAAGGCAAGAGCAACGAGCACCCTCAACGCTCATAGCCCCCCCCCACATCACTTGCTGCGCAAAAGTTTGATTTCGGCCTCGTAGCCGGGCAGTTCGTTGGGGGTTTCCAAATAGAAAGGCAAGTCCTTAAGGGCCGGGTGCTTAATCACCCTCACCAGGGCATCCAAGCCGATGAATCCGCCGCCGATTACCTCGTGACGGTCCTTATGGCTCCCCATGGGGTTCTTGCTGTCGTTCAAATGAATTGCTTTAAGTTTTTTTAGTCCAACGACTTTGTCAAACTCATCCAACACATCGTCCAGATGGTTTACAATATCGTAGCCCCCGTCAAAAACGTGGCACGTATCCAGACAGACCCCCATCTTTTCGGAAAGTTCCACCCGGTCAAGGATTGCACGAAGTTCCTCGAAAGTCCGCCCCACCTCGGACCCCTTTCCCGCCATGGTTTCCAACAGCACCACCGTTTTCTGCCCCGCGGTCAACAAATTGTTCAGCATAGAAGAAATGTATTCTATGCCCACGTCGACCCCCTGCTTGACGTGGCTGCCAGGATGAAAGTTGTACATGGCACCCGGAAAATGATCCATACGGAACATGTCGTCTTTCATAACGTCCAAGGCGTACTGGCGCAGCCCTTCGTCTGCGGCGCAGGCGTTCAAGGTGTAGGGTGCGTGCGCCAAGATCGGGGCGAAATTGTTCGCCTGTAGCAGCGTCACCAGGTTTTCGGCATCCGCCTTGTTAAAAGGCTTTACAGAACCTCCACGAGGATTTCTTGTAAAGAACTGAAATGTATCCGCACCGATGGAAAGGGCGGTTTTACCCATGGCCAAAAAGCCGTCAGACGAAGAAAGGTGGCAACCGATATGCATTAGAAATCGTAATTGAAAGAAGCGTTAATGTAAATGTCCCGATAATCATCCTGGCGGTTATCGGGGCGGTAATTAAGCAGGTAACCCAAGGTCCAGTCCGTGCGGATTGCAGGGGTATGATGGACACGGACAGAAGCAGACCCGTCAAAGTCAATTTCCATTTCTCTCACGGACTTTTCTTCGCTTTTGTACTTGAGAATATTCTGGCGGGCCATGCCGTTCAACGAAAGTTCCAAGAAGCCCTCCTTAATGGGCATGGTGAAATTGTCCACCAGGGACCATTCATACTCCCGCATTTCGTTGCGGTTGTATATCTTGTGCCGAGGCGTAAACGAGAACGTATTCCTGAGACCGTTGACCTTTGTCTGCACCGAAAGAGGATAACGCTGTTCAAAGAAATTACCGCCATTGAAATAGTAGCCCAGAATACCGTAGGTTTCGTCCTTCAAATCCAAACCCTTGATCAAGTCGTCTTGAACAAACTTGGACAGGTCGCTGCGATACACCCAAACCCCACCTATGCGGATGACGTTGTTCGGGACCTTTACCGAGATTCCCAGTTCCCCGGTGTGTTTCAACAAGCGCTCGTCAAACTGGGTGGCAAGGTACTCCTCCGACCTTAAATCGTAGTACTTCGCCCACCGGGCGGAATCCAACTCCAGGGAATCCGCAACAACAATAAAGGATTTCCCTTCCCGCTTTTGAAACCAGGGGTCGTTCAACACGCCCGATTCCAGGCTGTAGTTGGCGTAAAGACGTTGGGGCGTACTTCTCGTTCTATAGTCCACGGAATACTTCACAGACAATTCCACACGATCGTTTATCTTGAAATCGTTGCGCAAATAGGCGTCGTGAACATACAAGGTTCTTTCCTGGTCCTGCTCATGCTTTTTCAGGGAATCGGAATCTGCACCGGAGAACAGTCCCCAGCGGGAGAATTCCCCCATGCCGAAAATGTTGTAGTTGCCATTGGTGTCCGCGGAGTTTTCCACATTCATGGTGTATCCAAAACCCAGTTTCCAGAAGTCCGTGATTTTCTGTTTCAAATTACCGCCAACCATGCGGGTGTTCTGCAACAAATCCTGGGAACCGGCGCTATAGTATTCCCTGCCTACGTAACGGAAAAATCCTTCAATAAAGGTCTTGTCGCTGGACCACTCATAAGATCCCGACACAGCCCAATGTTCATAGTTCAAGAAATCCTTGGGGGCAGGCTTGTCGTCGGAACCCTTGTAATTTTTCGCCACCTTGTTGGCCCGTTCCAGGACCTCCTTCAATTTTTCACGTTTTTCCGAGGCAGTCAACAAGTTGTTCTCGCCGAAAATAGATTCCAACTGTTCTGGAGTCAGGCGGTCCACCTCCTTTTCATTTTTCATCAATTTGTTCAGCAAGGCGAAGTTGGAGGAATTCAGCCCTTCGTCTGCAAAAACAGTATTGATGGAGCGCATCCTTTCGACGTTGGAAGTGTCAGCGGCACCTACGGCAACCTGGCCGTTCAACTTAATATCCCCGGGGAAAAACAGCCAGTTTCCATCGGCAAAGAAATTGCGCGATGTAAGGACAGGGCTTGCCGTATTTGCGTAATCGTCTACCCCGTCACGAAGCAGGGGATCGTCCAGAAGATCCTTGCTCCCGACAAAGCCCAAGGAGCCGTTAAATCGTGTGTGCATGTTCCAGCGGATTTTACCGCCGGCCACAATCTCCTGGGACTCCGCTTCACCATCTTCGATGTAGTCCATGTAGATGTCGTAGTTCTTGTCCCCCACATTCTTGGAAGCACGGTATTCACCGCCAAAGGCAGAAATCTGGAACATGGGGGTCTTGGGAGAAGTGATAAAAATGTTCAAGTCGTAAGAAGCGCCAAACAGGTTCAGCCCGGACAAGTAGAGTTCTCCCGCGCTCGGGTTCACATTTCCCAAGGCGGCACGCTGGTAGCGGTCCGTGTACACAGCCTGCAAATTGTGGACTGCAAACTTATCCCAAACGTTGTTCGAAACATCCGCAGCAAACTCGAAGGTTCTCCCGTCGGGGGATTCCATCACGAGGTTGGCATTCCAGTTGGCGAACAGTCCCGGAATCTGGAAATAATTTTTGAACTTTTCACCTTCGAGAACGGTATCGCCATCTGAAATGTAAGGCATCGAAGTGTGATTGCGGTGCATAAGCACCTGATGGTACCCCAGGCCGACCCCGGCATTACCGGAAATCTTCCAGGTGGAATCCACAGAGGTTCCCTTGACGACGGTAACCAGTTTTATTCCGTCTGCATAGGGATTGCGAGGTTCGTCCCCAAGGCGTTCTACCACGTTTTCCAAGGATTGATCGAAATCGGATTTATTCTTGTCCAAGGCACGCTTCATGTCGTCACCGGGAACTTCCTTAGCAACAATGCCCTTGCGGTTTCCTTGAATAAAGGTGTTACGTTGTTTCAAATGATTGCCACCCAAGTCCACAAGGGCGATTTCATTGTTCATCAGCTTGGACGATTGAAAGGAGACCTCGGCACCTTCGGCTGCAACTACGGCGATGCGGTTGCCTTCGAGAGTGGAGCCTTCAATTTCGACAACCGCACTCTGGGTAGCCCAGACACCTATGTTCTTGCTCCCCTGAATTTTGCTCCAGCGGATTTCCGCAGAACCGTTGCGAACAAAGAAGGCTGCCTGCCCCACATTCTCGAGAACGGCATCGCGAATTTCAAGGGCGCCGCTTTCTACCATAAAGCCGTATTCCGCATCGGATAGAATCAAGCCCTGGACTTCGGAACGTTTGACACCGGTAATGGAAACACCGTTCCAAGACTCCGACGCCGCACAAAACTTCACAGGGGCGCCGCTTTCGCCCATGACAACCATGGAGCCGCCGCGAACATCTAGTCCGGTCCCTTGTCCAAACCTGATTTCGACCCCTGCCTCTACGACCAGGGCCTTTCCTTCGGGAACCACGATAGTCTCTGTAACATAAAAAGGGGAATTGTTTTTTTTCAAGAATCCCGAAACAGCACCACCTAATTCAGGACCGTTATCAACAGCAAAAGCACTCACGGAGAGTGCCATGAAAAATGCTGTCAAAGCCCGGATTTTAAGCCTCATTTACTAACCTCATAAATCTTCTTGACCTTGGCCTTGTAACCGCTCTTGTGCGTCACCTCGATATCGACCGTGTAGGACACACCCCGGTTCAATTCCAGGGGAACCTGATAATCCAAATTCTGGATTTGGGACAGGACCTCCTGCAAGATGACCTTTCCGTTCATTTTTACGACAACCTTGTAAAGGTGGCTGGGGTCATTTTCCGGCGTGCGGATCTTGAACTGCAAGGTCTTGACTATGCCCTCGTTCATCTGCAACTGGTCCGGATTGCCGGGAGGCACGGTGAGTTTTTCCCTGGCAGCCCCCACCAGATCCACATTGAACCGTTTTGCAGGGTAGCAGCCCATGGTCCTTTCCAGTTCCGCCTTGTTTCCGGCCTGGTCTTCCATCTTGAAAACGTATTCGTGAATACCATTTTTCAACTTGACTCTCTGCTGGACGTTTCGAACAATGGCGTCTTCAGAAATCTGGGATCCGTCGGAATAAACCGATAGAATGCCCACATCCCCCTGCATATCGCCTACGGAAAGGTTCGCCATGCAACGCAACGAGTCGTAAGAGGGAATGGACAAGGTCGGAACCTTCGTGTTTACCTCAAGGCACGCCTTGTTCACGCGAAGATCGATGGTCTTGGATTCGTTGACCCCCTTGCCAGAGAGAGTCATCTTGGCCTTGTTGGCAGACCAAAGCCCGTTTTCGTCGTTGAGCACAACCTTATGGGCAAAGGAATGCACATTGCCGTCGGCAACCCGAATCAGGTTGTCCGACTGGTATTTCCCGGCGATATTCAAGACCAGGGTCGCGGTTTCGTCCATGGTCCTGTAAAAGCCTTCTACAACCAGGCCCTGTTCGCAAATTTCCACCGGGGATTCGGAGGAAACGGTAAAACTGTTCATGGGAACTGCGGCAGCGGCATTTTCCGCCTCGGCCTTCAAGGTTTCCTGGTAAACGGAATCGGCCTGCACCACGTCGGCCACAAGTTCATCCAAGGGTTTCTTTTCCGCAAGGATTTTTTCGAGTTGCTTTGCAAAGCGGCCGTCACCGGAAGAAGCCAGTTTCAGCACCACCAGGGAATCCGTACCGAAGGTGGTTTCGCCGGCAACGATAGAAACGGGAGATTCCTTGCCCTCGGGGGTAATCTCCAGCCTACCCGTCTTTAGCCCGGCAAAGAAAACACCTTCTCCACCCACAAAGCCTTCGGTACCGCGAATGGAGGCCTTGGCAGACCCAGTCTTGAAAATAAACTGCGAGTTCTTGTCCTGCAACTTGTGGACGGCAAAATTCAAGTGTCCCTTGTTAATGTCAATGCGGGTTTCAAATCCGCCTTTGCCGTTGGGTTCCAAAAGTTGTGCGATTTCCACTTCGGCATTTTCGGCAATGGTAATGGAACTTCCGTCAGTCAAGCCGAAAATAACCTCGGATTCCACGCCTGTACGCACCCTGTCCGACTGGAATATATTCGCCCCCACTCGAAGTGCGGTCCAGTCCTTCTGCTTTGCCTTCATGCGGTCCACGGTGCCCAACGCAGAACGAACCTTGCCTGCGGCAGTGGCGGAAAACGCAAGCGATGGTGCAAGAATTAGAACGGCCGCTAAACGAACGAGGGGAATTTTACAGGACATAAAGCCTCAACTTATGATATCTTATGATATAAATCCTTAACGAAAATATGCTTTTTTACGCAAACATGGGGAATTTTTTTATGTCGGGTGATTTTTATCAACCCAACGAGGGCAAAAAATTACTCACTGCCTTAACCACCGGCCAATTTGACCGTATAGCCCCGCTTTTCCAGTTCGTTTTTTAGAATATTCCGCTTATCGCCCTGGATTTCGATGGCAAAGTCCTTGACGGAGCCACCCACGCCACATTTCTGTTTCAGTTTCCGGCCCAATTCCTTCAGGTCGTCTTCGTCCAGAGGCAGCCCGGTGACAACGCTTGCCATTTTGCCTCCGCCCAGACGTTTAAGCAAGATCCTTACCACCCCGTCGCCCAGGGGGCGCTCCGCCTTGGGCTTTTCTGGCTTAATGCGCCCGACGCCCGTAGAATAAACAAGAGTAGAACGTTCTTCTATTCCCATGATAACCTCGCTATTTCAATACAACCAATAATAACAAAAAGAGCCCGCCGTTAAGCGAGCCCTTTTGGATTAACCTTTTTATCAATGCTTGGCGGGGCGCTTGTAGCCAAAAGACTTCAGCAAGTCTTCGTCGTTGCGGACCACGTCACCCTTCTTGGGGCTGGAAGCATCCATGACCGGCGGCAAGGAGCACTTCAACTCGGAACGGAGTTTGACATCCACCTTGTACAGGTAGGAGCCAGTCGCAATGAGGCGGCCTTCGTCGTTACGAACATCGCCGTTCTTGTCGGGCTTCATTTCAAAGAACATCTTCAACACGCCGGCTTCGTTGGTGTAACTGGGATCGTTGAGAGACTGGGCAAAGCTGTAGTAGTTCACGAATTCACCCGTGGTGGTGTACACCCAGATCTTGACGCTCATCTTGGAATCGTACAGGTTCGCCTTGCTCAAATCGGAGCCTACGTTGAATCCATCGACACAGTATTCCTTGATGTATTCGTCCACCGTCAACTTTTCACCGTTGTTGGCGTCTACGCCGTCCAAAGAAATCAGGCCGTTGGAGTTCACGATATCGTCGAAGGTTGCAAGACCACCAATGACACCGGTGTTCATGCCGCCCATATCGGCGTTTTCGTTGGTCTGGCGGACAACCGGCAGTTTGACATCCAGGACAAGAGTGGGGCCCAAGTGACCGTCCAATCCCGGATAGGGAGTTTCGCCGCTACCCTCGGTTTTCTTGCCCTTGATACCCTTGCCGCCAATCAAGGTTTCAACCTCGACTCCGGTGGTGGGGTTCATGATGCTGACCGCGTAGGTCTGGTTTTTAGCAGGTTCCTTGGAAGCGTAGTATTCCTCCACCTTTTCGCGGGTGATCTCGGTTACAGGCTGTTCGATGGCTATTTCAATGTTCTTGCCGTTCTTCATGATGATGAACACGGTGTCGGAAGCCTCGTTGCCGGCCTTGTCCCTATAGAAGCGGACAATGGCGTTCAAGCCCTTTTCAAGGCCCTGGGTCGTCAGGGTATCCTGTTCTTCGCCGTTGACAGTCCACTTGACCGCAATAAAGTTGGAAGAAACCACTTCAATCCGCTGGGACTTCACGGGGTCAAGAATTTCAACCTTGGGTCCCAGCTGGTCAAGAACGATGTACACGGACTTGGTGGCGGTGTTTCCGAACTTGTTGGTGTAGGAGTAAGACACGGAGTAGCCGATGTCGCCATCTTCGTTGGTGACGATTTCACCCTTTTCGTTCACCACGTACTTGACGTTCAGTTTGTTGCCGTGGTCATCGTAATCGTAAGACACGGTGAACGTACCGATGGCATCCTGTGCAAGCTCCACATCGCTGTCGCAGTCGGCCTTGGTCAACTTGCCGCCGGCGGTGGTGTTCAGCACCTCGCCCGTAATGGCGTCGGCCTTGTACGAAACCACCATGTCCTTGCCATCGATCTTTGTGGTGTAAGAGACGGTAATCACCTGCATGGTTTCTACCTTGCCCTTTTCGTTCACCACCTCGGTCTTGACTTCGTTACCGTCCAGGTCGGTCTCGTAAGACACCTTCACAGGAATCTTTTCGCCGTCTACGGTCACGGTATCGACGTAACTGACAACAATCCTGTTGCCGTTCACCGGAGTCTTGACCACTTCCACTTCGCTGCCGTCACGCAAGGTGGGCTTTTCCTTGGTGATTTCCTTCAACGTGTTCAAGGTCTTCTTCGGAACGCTAACGGTGTCCAGTTCCAAATTGATTTCGAACTTCTTGTTCACACCGGCGGCGGTATCCGTCACGGAAACGAAAACCTTCTTCTCGGTGGTGTTCACATAGTAGTTGGTGTCAGACTTGTCCGTCTGTTCCACGATGGTATAGACGTTTTCGGCGGTAACCACATTGGGATCGCTGTAAACCTTTACAAGGGGGGTCGCATTGCTGTAATAGATAACAACGCTGTCGCAACCTTCGTAGTCCTTGGTCCTGTTCCAGTAGCATCTCTTGATAATGTTGGGTCCGTCCACCAACACAGTGTCGGAGGTGTACTTCTTGTCTTCTTCAAGCCATTCAATGTGCTTTTCAGGAATATTGGTATAGATGGTATCCGGATAATGCCAGGTGGAATCAGGGTCGTCTACCAGGATGATTTCTACGTATGTAGATTCCACAACGTTAATCACCTTGATGGTCACGTTGGCGGTATCGTAGAAGGTTCCGTCGGTAACACGCACGGTCCTTACGTACACAGAATCTGCTTCGTAGTCCAGGCGACGCAGCAACTTGGCAGATCCGTCGGGCAAGAAGTCAAAGGAATCCTTCTTGGACAGCATTTCGTAAGACAACTGGCGGAAGGCCTCGGTATAGATATCCGGATCGGAACCGAAAATTTTACCGAAGATGGTATCCACAGAGGCATTCTCGTAAACATACAGGATGGTATCGTTCAAGGTCGGCGGTTCGTTCACATCGGAAACGATGACCACCACGGGCTTTGTTTCGGAAGTTTCGCCTTCGGCATCCTGTACAGCAACATAAATGGTATAGCTGTGGTCCCGGCTTTCGTAGTCCAAAACGGCACCGGACTTGACAGTTACAGAACCGTCCTTTGCCACCTTGAATTCTTCGGAAGTGCGAACCAGGGTAAAGCTAAATGTGGTGGGGCCGTCAGGATCTGTGGCATCCAGCATACCGATCTTGGAGCCAGCCTTGGCATCTTCGGAAACGTACAGCGTATCCGTGAGGACTTCGGGCTTTTCATTGACGTCAATCAAGTCGATGTACATTTTCTTGATGACATTCAAGGAGTCTACCTCATGGTCAACGACCTTCACATTCAAGACGAAAGTAGTCTTTTTCTTGGCCTCCCATTCCTCGAAGTCCATATCCTGCTTTGCAAAGATTTCGCCACGGCTGTTGACGTCAAATAGAGCGGTATCGCCATCTACGGCCTCGTACAAGTTTTGGATAAAGGCCTTTGCAGTATCCAGGTCTCCGGACTGGATTTTGCCCAACTTGTAGTTTGCACCGCTGTTTTCTTCAAGTTCAAAGAACCGTTCTTTCAGGGTGGGCTTTTCGTTAACGTCGTTGATGGTAATGGTAACGTGGGCAGTATCCTTCAGGTTGGTCTTGTCGGAAACAATCACCAAGACCTTGTACTCCGCCTTCGTTTCGTAGTCGAGGTCGGC
>JABUUR010000296.1 GCA_021443065.1 Fibrobacter sp. | reverse complement strand
CTTCTTAACAAGGCCTCGCGGGAAATGCACCGCAAACTGGTCCAACGCTTGAGTTACGAACTGGGATCAGACAGGCCCGTCGATCAAAACGCCGTCAGCGATTACGGAATTTAGTACTTTACGGCAGGAAGAACATTGTAATTTATGGCACATACCTTATACATCGTCGCAACACCCATCGGCAACATGGAAGACATCACTTACCGTGCGGTCCGCATTCTCAAGGAAGTCCCCCTGGTTCTAGCCGAAGACACCCGCCATTCCCGCCTCCTTTTTGATGCCTACAACATAGCGACCCCCATGGAACCTTACCACGACTTCAACAAGGAAAAAGTCACCCCAAGGTACGTGGATTACCTAAAGAACCAAGGGGACATAGCCCTCATTAGCGATGCCGGAACTCCCGGTGTCGCAGACCCCGCGTTCAACCTAGTGCGGGAGTGCGTGCGCGAAGGCATCGATGTCCGGGCGATTCCCGGCCCCTGCGCCATGATTACCGCACTGGTTTCCAGCGGCATGCCCACGGATCACTTTACCTTCCAGTATTTTTCCCCAAAGAAAAGCGCCCAGCGGATCCACCTGCTTGAAAAACTTAAAAATGAAGAGGCCACGCAAATCTTTTACGCAAGCCCCCACAACATCGACAAATTCGTCGAAGAAATCAAGCAGGTTTTCGGGGAAATAAAAATCGCCCTGATGCGCGAACTTACAAAAAAATTTGAGGAACACCTGATCGGCACTCCCACGGAAATCAGCGTCCACTTTAAATCCCACCCCCCCAAGGGCGAGTTTGTTCTGATTTTCAATCCCCAAGACAAGAGCGGCCTTTAGAAGGCGGACTTTAGCGGACCCCATAATGAAAAAATTTTTCGACACACTGAATGCACTTCCGAAGATATTCTGGGTTTTTACCGCGGCAGTTCTCGTAGCAGAAATTGTCGCATTTGCATTGCGTCCAGACGAACCCGGATTGTACACCCACAACATCCAGATCGTCCCCTTTGCAATAGCCCTGCCTTTTCTTCTTTTCAAGAGCATAAGAAGTAAATTCACCCGATGGATTTACACCTACGGTGTTATTGCGTTTGCATTTCTAGCCTTAGACTACGCTACCGCAGATTACAACGGCGCAGGTCACGCCGGGCTGATCCAGTTAGCCCTCACATTCCTGCCCCCGTGCTTATATTGGCTCACACTTTTCTTACGCTGGAATTATTTCCGTTTCAAGGAACAGGATTCCCGCACCGCACTGATTCTATCGATTTTCGCCTGGGGCCTTTATGCCTTTGCCTTTCCGCCCATGCCCCTGGGACCTGCCGCACTGTTGCTTCTCGTTCCCTGGTTCATGGTGATGAACAGGTACGGAAGGCAGCAGGCTATTTTTGCCACCTTCTGGTCGGGCATACTGTACAACAGCATCAATTACTACTGGATTTACAACGTCATGCACGTAGACGCAGCCCCATCCGGATTGATTCTCCTTGGACTGTTTCTGCTCATATCCTATTTCAGTGCCTACAACGTGCTGGCAGCCTACGTCTACACTCTTGCTAAAGAAGTTTCAATCAAAGGAAAAAAACTTTTATTCTGGATTTTCCCGCTGTTCTACGCCGGACTCGAAATGACCCGTACCCGCGGAGACTTCAGTTTCCCCTGGAGTCACTTGGGTTACGCCTTCGGAAACCACCTGGAATTGTTGCAGGCCCTGCCCTGGATAGGAATCTTTGGCTATACCATTTTGATCGTCGCCTCAAACCAGATTGTGGCCTACAGTTTTGAGCAAAGATCCTTCCAGAATGCAACAGGCATTCTTCAAAAGATAAGGAGCATTGCACCCCACCTTTGCGTTCCCATCGCTATTTTCATAACACTTTTAGTTCAAGGCTCCATCGTTCTTTCTTCACCCGAGGCAGCCCCCTTCTACAACGCCGAAAAAGAAGAAAACCCAAGCATCGCATTGGTACAACCCAGCATCGAGCAGGGAATGAAATGGAGCAAGGACCGTTTCGACTCCATCGTCAACAAGACGTTAAATATGGCCATCGACAGTATCGACGACAATGTGAATCTTATCGTCCTTGCAGAAACAGCCATTCCCGACTACATCAAGCGTCAACCCTCGGTATCCCACCGCTTGCAGGTTCTCGCAAATCGCAAGAACGCCTACATTCTTACAGGGGCGTTGGACTACAAGAAGAACAAGCCCGGTTCCATCCGTAAGTACGACATCTACAACGCCGCCTTCCTTTTCTCCCCCGCCACACAAGGGTACCAGCGCTACATCAAAAAACACTTGGTTCCCTTCAGCGAGCGCATCCCCTTCGACGACATTTTCCCCATCTTAAACTACGTGGACCTTGGTGAAGGGGATTTCGTTCCCGGCACAGAAACTCCGGTCTACCCTCCCTACGACTGGACCCCCTACATTTGCTATGATGCCATCTTTGGCGATTTGGTCCGAGAGGCCGCCCGCGAAGGTTCACGCCTCATGGTGAACATTACAAACGACGGCTGGTTCGGAAAGAGTACCGCCCCCTACCAGCACCTCAACCTGGTGCGTTACCGCGCCATTGAAAATGCAATGCCCGTGGCCCGTATGGCTAATTCCGGGATTTCTTCGTTCATCGACCAGTACGGTCATTACGACATGAATACCCAGATTTACACCGATGCCGTTATACAAAGAAAAGTGCCCCTCAAGACGAAGGACACTCTTTACACCAAAATCGGGGACTTTGTAGAAACAAGTTTGCTTTGGTTTTTCCTATTCTACTTTATCATCTGCTTCGTTACAAACAAAGTAAACAAAAAAATCAAAGCAAAAGCATAGGGGGCCAGTGGCCCGCCTTAGGCCGTTCCCTGAATTCGGCCCAGGGCATAAAGGTTTTCAAGGCCAAGGTCATTTTAGGCTTTATGGCCTCGTTTAAGCGACCATAGAGAATCTTAGTTTCCCCACAGTCGGGAATGTTATGTTCAATTCTATTTTTCGCAAGATAATTCAAGCCATCGCAAAGTGCCTGCGGGTTCATTTTTTCGGCACGCCTCAGCCAGTCATCCTGCCATTCGCCAAATTCGTTCGCATAAAATTCAAAAAAGGCATTTAAAGATGGTTCTACCGAAGTCAGGGTTCGGCGGGCCATGAACTGAAGATTCTTTTCTGTCCAATTACCCTCTTCGGAACAAAAATCTGCAAAAGGTGAAAGCAAAATCCATTTCTGGTTCTTGGGACGACTGGCCACGTTACAAATCAGGGAAAAGGCTCCGAGGCCCCAGCCAACTACGGTGGAAGCATCCCTTATGCCGGACAAATCATAAATGCAATCCAAGGATCCGGCCATTTTTTCATAGGGCACAAAAACATGGTCCGCAGAAGAATCAACCGAAACCAGTTCGTCCTCCCACAGTCCTAAATCAGCAGCCCAGTCAGGAAGCCAATACCATTTTTCGCTCATAATGAACCTCAATCATAAACACCTTAAAATCCCTTGCTTTTAATATATTGCGTTTTCAAAGTAAATGTATTTTCCTCAAAAAAATTATTTGCAGTTGACCACTTCATAGTGATTAAATAACTTTATGTACGAGGTTTTTTCCAAGTTTTTTTCAACGAATTTCACGACTGTGACGCAAATCGCACTATTCATAAAGACTGTTCCAATTTGGAATATCCGCCGCACTGGAAAGCCCAGTCTATCAAGACTCTTGGCACTGTTCTTTTTTGTTTCATGCCTTTTTCTTTCGTCAAATGTTTTTGCCGCGGCAAAGGACATTCCTCCTAGACCTACAAACAGTTATGTCTACGACGAAGTCCACATGATGACCAACCAGGAAATAAAACTTTTCAACACACTGTCCGAAGAACTTTACCGAAAAACAGGTGTTGCCATGGCCTGTGCCCTGCTGAACGACATAGGCCATGCGGATTACCGCACCTTCGCCATGAAGACCGCCGAACGCTGGGGTGTGGGCGGAAAGAGCAATGAAGGCATCCTCATTTTTGTGGACTTGAAAAACCGCAGGCGCAGTGTAGAAATCGGGTACGGTTCCGAAGGGTTCCTTCCAGACGCCCTTGTAGAACGCATCCAGCAGAAAACTCTTGTTCCCGCATTCCAACAGCAAAAATACGGCGAAGGGATCATGAGCCTTGCCTGGGCATTGGCGCAGACTACGGCAAAATCCAAAGGCGTAAAACTGGACCTCCAGCAGGAACAATTTGTAGAAGAACAAAAGACACCTCCCGGCATGTTCTTCTTCATTTTCATCATTTTCTTCCTGTTGTTCATATCCAAGTTTGGAGGCGGAAGGGGCAACGGATGTCTCTGGTTTTTGCTGGGAAACGCCCTCGGGTCGTCTTCTCACAGAAACTATGGCCCACGCGGCGGATTCGGAGGAGGCTTCGGAAGTGGCCGAGGGGGATTTGGCGGAGGATTTGGCGGAGGACACTTTGGCGGAGGCGGCTCCGGAGGAAGTTGGTAAGGTAGACTCATGAAAAAGAATCTCAGCATACTTGAACTACAGAGATCCATTTGGCCGGAGCAACTAAAGACTGCCCTCGGCAACAACTTGATTTCGGCATTTATCCATGGGGATTGCCTTATGGAAGGATTCAACGCCATGGAAAATCCCTGGACCATCAGTTTTATCCTTCAAGACAACTCAAGCAAGAATCTGGAAGTGCTCCAGAAACTCCTGCCCATGGCAAAAAAGGAAAACATCCAGTTCCTTTACTTTTTCACTGTAAAAGAAATCCAATCGTCCGAAGACGTTTACCCTCTGGAATTTTTGCACATTGCAAACCGCAACCATGCCATCGCAGGACAGCCGCCCCTTCCGGGCTACACCCCCGACAAGGAAAACCTCAGGCTGGAGTGCGAAAGAGAACTGCGGGGATCCTTGATTCACCTGCGTCAGGCATTCATCTATCTTAAGGAAGAAAGAAACCCCCTTGGATTTTTTGAACGGGCAAACAAAATCATGTTGCCGGTCATGTACGGGGTATATTTCCTGCTGCATGGAACGTATCCCGAATGCCATCAGCAGGTATTCGACAAATTCCCGGCACTTCAGCCACCATCCAGCAGCCGCGACGAAAAGCTGTTCTTGGAACGCGTAAACAACTACATCAACACCGTCACAGAAATCGTCAATCTTGTAGACACCATGGAGACAAAATGAAAAAAGTCATTATCGCAACATTGGCAGCAATCGTGCTGTTGGGCATTGTCATTATCGGCAAGAGCGTCGGAACCTACAACACCATCATCAGTCTAGACGAAGGTGTAAAAGCCCAATGGGCCCAGGTCGAAAACACCTACCAGCGTCGTTTCGACCTTATTCCCAATATCGTGGCAACGGTTCAAGGCGAAGCCGACTTTGAAAAGAGCACCCTCACCGCCGTTGTGGATGCACGCAGTCACATGGGCGGTGTAGTGAAGGTAGACGGCGACATGCTGGGCGACGAAGTCGCCATGAAACGTTTCCAGGAAGGTCAGGCTTCGTTGGGAAACGCCCTGCAACGGCTGATGATGGTTACCGAGAACTACCCCAACCTCAAGAGCAATGCAGCCTTCCAGGACCTTCGCGTTGAGTTGGAAGGGTCCGAAAACCGCATTGCCGTGGAGCGCATGAAATACAACGAAGTGGTAAAGGAATACAACACCACCATCAGGCAATTTCCAAACAATATCATTGCCGGTTTTGCGGGAGCCTCCCCCAAGGTTCCCTTCTCCGCCGATGCCGGAGCAAGTTCCGCCCCTCAGGTCAAGTTCGATACAAAGTAAACGCCATCGAACTGATTCCTGTTCGGCAATTAACATTAGAAAAGGCCCGCCATTTCTTTGGCAGGCCCTTATTGTTTATAACAGGTGCTTCTGTATCAGCGTTTCTGTATTAGCGTAACCATATTAGAAAGGCTTTTTCTTTTCGGGAATTTTTTCAACAGCCTTCACCGCATAGACATAGAAATCGTTTTCTGCGATAATGTCACCATCGCATAGGTCGCAATCCACACGGATGTCCAGTTCTACGCCATCCTTGGCAATTTTCATGAACGTCTTGTTCGCCAATTCTGCATTTTCAAACAAGACGTCAATCACTTTCTTATAGGTTCCGTGGTGAGTCGTTCCCAAGACTTCGGTGCAAAGCATTTACGATTCTATAACTTCAAGTGAATGGTTAGCGTCTTCTGGACGGAGTCGTAGTGGACTTGGTCGAAGACGATCTGTTCGAAGATGTCGAGGTAGAGGTAGACCGAGTGCTAGAACGGCTATCGCTACGACGTTCAACACGGGCAGGGGTACCTGTAGAACGACGGCTGCTGCTGTAGCTGCTGTTGTCGTCGTCATCGCTGGAAGACCTTCTGGTGGAAGATTCCCTGCGGGGAGCGGAATTCTGTTTGGCTTCTACACGTGCAGGAGCATGCTTTTCAGTTTTCGTTTCCACCCGTGCCGGAGCGTGATTTTCTTTTTTGTTAGCCTCTACACGAGCCGGGGCATGGGTATTCCTATCCCTGACCACAGCGGTACCCGAATTCTTTGCGGAGGCAGCCCGAGAGCGAAGGTTCTTGTCTTCACGAGGAGGCTGGGGGGCAACTTTCTTCTGACCCGGAGGAGGAGCCTGGCGGTAATGGTTAGGCTTGCGGGGAGGCGGGTTATAACGGTGAGGGTGGTGAGGAATCGGACGATGGGGGTACCAACGATAGTCGCGTACGTAGATGTAACGATACTGCCAATCAAACCAGCAGGTACCCCAGCCCCATTCACCATACCAAGTGCCCAACCAAGCATGGTGGTGGTACCTTACAGCCGGGTGATAGTGGTCTGCGTAAACATAATAGACTACCTGGGGGTTGTAAACCGGCACATAGACGTATTCCGTGCGAGTGGGTTCAATGACGATGGTTTCGGTCTTCGTCACCACCACCTGGTCGTCGGTTTTCAAATGGCCGTACTTGTAGGCAACCTGGCGCATACGCTGGATTGCATCAAGAACCTGGTCTTTTTGGAAAGAGACCGCATCGCCCAGCTGGTCGGACCAGGTACGGTACTTGGCCATGGTCGCAAGAATGGTGGGGAACGGAATCAAGGCCTGAACGCTGGGATCATACTTGAGATTGGCATTTTCCATCGCAGTGGCCAGAGCTTCGCCATTCAAGTTTTTGTGAGCCTCCGCCCAGGCACTTGCTCTGGGAATTTGGTCACCGTAGGTTGCAGCAGTAAGCACATGAACCAGAAGAGGATCCGGATACAGGGCAATCGTAGAAACCAGGGTATCCAACTCGTTGTTGGTAAAGCCATCGGCTGCTTTTGCTGTTACAGGAAGGCAAAGGAATGCAGCAAGAACAATCCAGAGCCATTTGGACGTATTCGTTTTAGCGTTTAACATAATCAACCTCCATTGTTCAAGATACAACAAATTTGGTGCGCAGGAAAGTCCCATGGTTGCAAAACATACCTCTTTATATAAAAAAAGTTTACACCATTTCATAACAAAAGTTTACGTTGCACATTTTTACACATTTATTGATTTGACGAGCATCACATTTTGAAGAAATCACCTTTATCCAATATAGATTATCGTCGTGTTTTTGGAGGTATTATTATGGGAATCCACCCTAAAATCCTAGCAGCCATTATACTGGTTGCACAATCATTGTCTTTTTCACAAACCGTCGACCTGCCCATCATTTTTGTGGACACAAAGCAAAAATGTCTGGACAAGAACGTTTCTGAAAAGATCCCCGCCACCATGCGGGTTCTGGACGGAAAAACGAATTCCGTGGCAGACAGTGCCAAGGGCACCCTCTACGACATCGGCATCAAGGTCCGCGGCCAATCCTCGGCCCTGTTCCCCAAACCCGGCTATAGCGTCGAAGTCCGCGACGCCACCGGCGAAGGCATCGATGTTGCAATGCTTGGGCTACCCCCTGCAGACGACTGGGTGTTCCACGGCCCCTACGTGGACAAGTCCATGATGCGAAACTCCCTTGCCCACTGGATGTTCAGGCAGGCAGGGCGGTACAGCCCCCGCACCATGCACTTCGACTTGTACATCAACGGCGTGTACCGCGGTGTGTACGTGCTTATCGAAAAAATCAAGCGCGGCAAGTACCGTGTAGACGTAAGCAAGCTTAAAGAAGAAGATATCAGCGGCGATGACGTTACCGGCGGCTACATCTGGGCCTTCGACAAGACCGGCACCAACACCGGTGGAGCCGGCAGTGGCGACGTGAACAACGAGGGTTTCGGCACATCCGACGGTTTGAACGTAATCTTGCACTACCCCAAAAAAGAAAACATCCAAAGTGCCCAGGAAGAATATCTGAAAAAATACCTGAACGATTTGGAAGGCTTGTTCAAGAACGGCAAGAACGGAACAGGCTACGAGAACTACGTGGATGTGGGCTCCGCCGTAGACTACGTTCTCCATCAGGAAGTGACCAACAACGCCGACTCCTACTGGTGCAGTTTCTTTTTGCACAAGCCCAAGGACAGCAAGGGAGGAAAGGTGACCCTTGGCCCTCCTTGGGACTTTAACCTGGCCATGAGCAACGGAAGCCAGCCAGAAGGCCAGAATAACAATAACAATGGCGGCGGCATGTGGGGAGGTTTCGGCGGTTTCGGCGGCATGGGCGGTTTTGGAAGCTCAGGAACCACCGGTTGGCAAATCGAGAATAGCAGCAAGCAGGTTGCCGACAACAATGGTGGCGGTGGCGGCTGGGGCGGTTTCGGCGGAAGCTCCCTGAAGGCACCCCGTTGGCTTACCAGCATGTGGAAAGACCAAAACTACCAGACGGAACTGAAGAAGCGCTGGGCGGAACTTCGCAGCGGCGTGTGGCACACCAAGACTCTGGACGTATATCTGGATTCCATGAAGGTTTACCTGAAGAGTGCCGCCGACAGGAACTTCAAGCGCTGGCCCAACCTGGGTAAGGCAAGCGGCCAGAACGACAACGATCCTGAGCCAATGAAATATTGCACATCCTCCGGCGGCGGCATGGGCATGGCCATGGGCGGCTACAACGCCGATACCTGGGACGGCGAAGTGGAACACTTGCGCAAAAAGATGAAGGAACGCATGGCCTGGATGGATCAGCAGCTGGGCTTTACGGAGCCCGCCAACCCCGTGGTGACGGAACCCATCATCCATATTCCCAACATCGAAGAGGGACCGGAAAAGAAGGACACCGTTCCTGAAATTCCCCCCATGCTGGTGGATTACAACAGGCTCGCTCCCTACACCTTCTATGTACTGCATGGAAACCAGCTTGAAATTCACACCCAGAAGGGAGGCAAGTTCGCCCTGATGGATTTGAACGGCAAGGTGCTGTTC
>JABUUR010000357.1 GCA_021443065.1 Fibrobacter sp. | reverse complement strand
ACGAAGAATGAGCATTTTTACCTCTTGCCGGGGGAACCGGCACCATTTAAAATTTTACCCTGCAAATTTAGTTTTTTCGAGGGCACCGGAGAAACCGTAGGCAATGTAATGACAGGGTAAAAAGAGATTCCGGGGACAATACGCAAGAGATCCCGGCGCGGAGGCCGGGATGACAATTAAAGGGGGCCGGGAGGACATTGTGCTGGGGATCCCGGCGCGGAGGCCGGGATGACAATTAAAGGAGGCCGGGATGACAGGTATTAGCGGCGATTTTTGCCTTTCTTACCCTTCTTGGCCTTTGCAGGAGCCTTTTTCACGGGCTTGACTTCTTCCTCTTCTTCGACAGCATCTTCGTCGTCGCCTTCTTCCTCATCGGCAACAACGGCGTTACCCAGAAGAGCGTTGACGTTCACGGAGGTGAGGCCGGCAAGGGACTTTACCCCGGTCTTCTTGTCTTCTTCAACCTTTGCGAAGTTGGTGACGATGTAGTAGTCAGAACTGGCCTCGAACTTGCGAGTCTTGTTGGCAATACTCATGTTGCCCTTGGTGGAGGGGAAAAGTTTTGCCTCCAGACGAGCCTGGTCCTGGGAGGTCTTGACGTTCTGCACAATTTCGGTGGCGAGAACCCAGACGGACTTGTTCACATCGATGGAGTTGTTCACATACTGCACCACCTGGGATGCGGACTTAAAGGACTTTTCGGAGGTCTTCTGATAATGTTCCGTAGCCTGGGAGACGTAGCCGCCCTTTTGCATAAGAAGGGTTGCCAAAAGGAGGACTGCCACTGCAGCCAAGGCGATAGATATAGTCTTAATATTCATGGTCAGTACCTCTTATTCGAAATGGAATGCAGCGGGTGCATCCAGTTTAAAGTTGTCAGCCATGTTGTAATCGGCAAGAGCCTTGTAGTCTGCATTCTTCAACTTGCCCTTGGCAAAGGTAAAGGTGATGACACAGTTCTTGCCGCAGGCCACTTCCTTGACTCCGCCCTCGTTCTTGAGGACGAACTTGTCTGCCATGCCGGCCTTTTCGTTAATGGAATTCTGAGCCTGGGGCGGAATGCCTGCTGCGGTGTACATGTGGGAAAGTTGCTTGAAGCGGGCATCCTTGTCTTCTTCGATAGCCTTTGCGGCAGCATCAAAGGAGGCTTCGGTCTTGTCGCCGGTCAAGGTGGCGTACACAAGTTTCCAGGCCATGCCGTACTGGTCCACGGACTTCCACTGGTCCTGGAGCACAGCATTGTTCTGGTTCAGATAGGCATCGAGTTGTTCGCTCACAGACTTTTTAGCCTGTTCTTCGTAACCGCCCTTAAGGACCATCATCAGCGCAAAGAGGCCGATGATAGCCACAATGTCTACAATAAGCAGAATTTTAAATTTTTTGTTGTTCATAAATATCCTTTGCAAGTATTATGCAAGTTAGAATTTAATTCCTTATTTAGAAAATGCAAGCAAAAAAATATAAATCACCCCTTATTTATTCACAAAAAACGGGCTTTTTGTTATATTCTCCCCCATGAGTGATATGCTTCCAACCCAAATTATTTTTGGCAACCTTAAAGAACTGATGCGTGCCAAGAACACGGCCCACGAATCCATTTTCAAGTTTCACTGGAAAAAGATGTGGCCTTTCAACCTGATTTGGCCCCAGGTGGACTTTATTCGAATCGTGCGGCTCATGAAGGAAATCCGCAGGAATATCATTATTCAAAAGAATCTCGTGGCCCAGGCAAAGCCCAAGGCCAAGGACTTTGAAAAAAATTTCTTGAACGCCGTACCGGCCTACCTGGACAGCATGGACGCGTCCTGCAAACTTCTGGGGGACATAGCCCAGTGGAAGCAAGACCTGTTGGAAAAGAAACTCCACAAGGAAGTAAAGTTCAAGCGGGATATTTCTGAATGGAGCCGCCTTTTGAAGGAATATGAAGACGCCCAGGGAGACCTGACCCGGGCGGGGGCAATCGTGAGCATCGGCTGGAACGACTTTGTATCTGCGGGGGCCTTTGTCGAGCCAGATCAGGCTACCCCACCAGAAGGGCCCGCAAAAGATCAAGGCGCCACTTGATTTTCTGGACGGCACCTTTCTTTACGTTGCCCGATCCTTTTGTTTCGCCGCCCGTCAGATGGGTGGCGTTTTTTTCGTGAATGCGATATTGAATCAACTTGTCCGAAATAGCGGTAACGGCAAACTTGCGTTCTGCCACAAGTCCGATCCACTGGTCGTGCATGGGAAGGCTCTTGGGAAACGGTAGTGCATATTGCAACACCTGACGGGTAAAAGCCATGCAGCAGCCCGTGTAGGAATTTTTTAGCCAGTTCTTGACGACGCCTTTATGGTAGGGCCGTTTATTCCACATGGAGCCAAGGTCCGACAGTTCACGACCCACACCATCGATAAAGCAAGCGTCATGGACGACCAAGGCAGCACCACCCTCGACAGCGCGAACAACGGAGTCGACCTTGCCAGAAAGCCAGCGGTCGTCTTGATCTGCAAGAAAAATCAAGTCGCCAGACGCTGCCTGCAGGGAGCGTTCAAAGTTGTACACCGGCCCGAGATGTTCCGCAGAGGGCAAAAGTTTGATTCTTGAATCATTGCAGTTGCGAACCACTTGCATGGTACCGTCGGTGGAGCCGTCGTCAGCAATGACGATTTCTGCATCGGAGGGCAACTGGCATAGAATACTTTCCAACTGTTCAGGAAGGTAGCGTCCCCCGTTATAGGTGGCCATGCAAACAGAAATCTTCATGATACCAATCTACTTTCTTTTGGGCAAAAAAAGTTTCAACGTTCTTAACCAGAAATAAAGCGTGCAGGAGGCCAGTTTAGGCAACCGCCTTAAGGCCTCGACCTTGCTGCAATTTGTCAATGCAGAAAAATAGCGGGCCTTCCAAAGATTTTTCGCCTTTTTGTACAACGGGTGGTCCCTGTAGCTGTCCACCGTATCCAACATGTTCTTGTAGAGAAAATCCACGTTTTCTACCGTACTTGCAGAAGAAAGATTGCTACCGTGAATGCGGTAATGGCAGCAGTCTGTCGCAACTACCGGCAGGGGCGAGCATTTGCGCAACAGACGCAACATCATGGGAAAATCTTCCTGGCCGATGGAATCGTCGAACCCTCCCAACTCCTTGAACGCAGCAAGGTCCAGCATTTCGGAACAGCCGTGAAGTTCCCGCTTTCCAAGGAAGAACTGTTCGAAGGTCACCTCCGGCATGGATTTCAAATAGCGTGGGTCAAAATTGGCAGAAACATTTCCAGCACCGTCCATCTGCTTAATTTGTCCAAAACAGGCGATATATTGCGGATGCCGGCTCAAGTAGGAACTCTGTTCTGCAAGGCGACCGGGGGGCATAATATCGTCCGACGCAAAAGTGCAAAAGTACTTGCCCCTTGCCATTTGCAAAAGTTCATTGCAGGTGGCTACGACGCCCCTGTTTTCTCGATGCCTGTAGTAAAAGCCCAATTCAGAAGAAAGGCGTTCCAATATCTGGGGAGACGAATCCTTGCTTCCGTCGTCAACGACAATCAACTCGAAATCCACGCCCTTTTGCGCCATGACAGAACGGACGGATTCCTCCACGTATTTCTCGTGGTTGTAACTGGCCATGAGGACAGACACCAATGGCAGACCTTTCACCGGCTGTGCTACTGGATTTTCCACTTAAGCCTCCGCACCACGATGAAAAGCAAGACAAAGTAAATGAAGTTTTCAAAGGCGTACGCAATCATGGGGCCGTTAAATTCAAAAAATTTCATTGCCACCAAGGAACCTAGGGCCAGAAGAATTTCGCAGGATATTTCTATGGCTAGGAAACTTTTGGTCGCCTGACGGGCGAAGAGGACCAGGGCTAGGGTATAACCGCCGGTTCTAAAGATGTCGCCCACCAACTGCCAGAGCATGTAGTCGGCAGCACCCATATAAGCCTTGGAGAACAGCAGCGGAACAATGATTCCACGGCTTAGGTAAAGCACGACCACGGCCACAAAGGCAATTCCCATGGTCATGGCAAACAGAGGGTAAAAATTTTCGTTGAACTCTTCCTTGGTTTTTGCACCGGAAATTTTAGGAAGAAGGATCACACATAAAATACTGGACATCATCATAAAGATGAAATCTGATATTTTCATGACACTTTGCCAGATACCTGCGGCATCGTGACCAAAATTCATGCCCACCCCGGTCCGTATGACGGTCAAGGCCAGGGGCGAAAGAATCATGGGGACGATTCCCATCAGGGCGAACGAAACCCAAGGGCAGCGTTCATCACCGGGGCTCGCCCAAATGCGCTTGATGCTAAAGCCAGCCCGGGCCCCGTAGCGGGCGGCAAAAACCGCGGCCACAATGCTCTGGGTAGCCACAACGGAAAGGACGCTCAAACGCCCAGTGTAAAGGAAGAACGCCACCCACAAGACCTGCCACAAGGCGGACACCATATTGATGACAGCCCACCTGTGTTTTTCACCAAGGCCTGCCATGGTCGCCGCCGTAATGGTAACGATATTCGAAGCGACAATACCCGGCAAGGCAAACAAGATTGCCGCTTGCACCAGGCGCGGGTTCATTCCCGGGAACAAGGTTTCCAGCGGGGCGAGAACGCAGAACAGTACACCAAAGATGCAAGTGAAAACCGTTGCGAAGGTGGTGAGCCGCACTCCCCCATGCCAAACCGCCAACAATTTTTTTTCGTCACCTTTGTATTTTGCCGTAAGGCTGGTCCATCCGTTTTGCATGGCAAGGCTGGAGGTAGCGTAGCCCATGGACATGATGTTTGTGAACTGGGCCACGCAGGCGAATGCGGACGGAGGCAAAAAGACTGCCAGCAACTTGTTTATGGCAAATGCACGAAGGGCGTTGCAAAGGGTGACACCGCTGGCCTTTACCGCAGGGATAAAGCCCAAAACGACACGAAGAAGAAAACTTTCGTTTTGATTTGAAATCATCATTAAACCTTAAAGTTGTTCACCCATCGGATGACCGCACAAATTTCTTCTTCGGTCATAAAGGCGTGCAACGGCAAGCTCAATTCCGAACCCGCCAGCCGTTCGGCAATGGGATAGCCGACGGCCTTGTAATTGTCGGCAAAGGACTTTTGCATGTGGGGCGGCGTAGGGTAATGAATAGCGGTCTCCACCCCATGTTCCGCCAAATACGCTTGCATCTGGTCGCGACAGCTTGTACCGCCCTCAGTTTTGCAATGGATAGGGAAAATATGCCAGACGCAATCTGTTAGGCAAGTCGCAAGGCATGTGCCCGCAGCCCTTGCCGGCAGGGGCAGTTTTACGAGAGGGTTCTTGATTTCGGAAAGATAGCGGTTGGCAATCTTATTGCGACGGGCGTTTTCGGAATCCAACCGCGGGAGTTTTTCGCCGAGAAAGGCCGCCTGCAATTCATCCAGGCGGGAGTTTTCACCAACGTACTCGTGAACATACTTATGTTCCGAACCGTAATTCGAAAGCATCCTGACGACTCGGGCAAGAGACTCGTCCGAGGTGACGACGGCACCACCGTCCCCAAGCGCCCCCAGGTTTTTGCCGGGATAGAAACTGAAACCTGCCGCATGGCCCAGACTGCCTGCACGGCGTATTTTTGATTCGCCCCTAAACACCGTGGCGGCCCCATGTGCCTGAGCGGCGTCTTCCAGCAGGAGCATGTCATGGTCTTCGACAAATTCCCGCAGCAAATCCATGGGGCAAAGGCGACCATACAAATGGACTGCCAAAACGGCAGCGACCTTTAAACGGCTATACTGGGCATGGTGATATGCCGTTTCTACGGAGGCACGGCTGAGAACAAAAGTATTTTCGTCAGGCTCCGCAGGCATGGGAACAAGCCCAGCCGCCTTTACCGCAAGCCATGTGGCGATAAACGTATTGGACGGGACAATGATTGCATCACCGGGCTGCAACCGGCCCAATTCCATATAGCCCTTCAAAATCAAGGAAAGAGCCTCGAGCCCATTCCCTACCCCGACGCAGAAACCTGCACCGCAGTATTCTGCAAAGTTAGATTCAAATTTGCGGCATTCTTCGCCGCGGATAAACCACCCCGAGTCTACGACGCGGGTTGCAGCCTGTTGCAAATCCTGACCGTAGGATTCTACAACGCGTTTCAAAGGATAATAGGGAACCTGAATCATAAGTCCTAATATTACTTGATGCAGCGAACGGATAACCCATAATTCATAAGATTATGCTCGCGGGTCAGGCTTTCGTTATTGCTGTCCAAATACCAAAAGTATGCTTGTATATTACTTTTTTTTGTATCGCTCCAGAACGACGCGTTGCCGCCCACAGCACTAAAGCCACCGTTATCGTAGCGATAGGCAGCAGGCATGGCGGCAAAGCCATAGTCGTCTGTTCCATTGGCGTTCTCATCCCAACCTTTTTTCGACTTCAACCTTGCACCAGCGGATCCACCTAAAAAATCAAGCAGTCTGTCAAAGTCGGCATTTTCCGGAAGGCGCCATCCAGCAGGGCAAATCTTGTGGGCAGTCATCCAATTATACAGACGGCCATACTTTTTGCAGTTTTCTTCTTTATTTTCAAAGCACCAGGACCCCTCTGGAGTCTTGATGTTCAAGTTTTCGGCCATCCAGACCTGGTCACCAATTTTTACAGATTTATAATTCTCGGATTTTTTATTTTCTGCAACGTTGGATTTGTTTTTTACGCAACGAACAGAATTGCCTTGTTTCTTGCTGGTCCACGTATCCCAATTAAAATTGTCGGAAGATGTATTTAAACTCCTCCCCTCGGCAAGTTCGGCATTGGTTTCAGAGGCAGTCCAAAAAGATCCTGAATAATCAATACCGAAAGAACTTCCATCACCCTGGCGTTTACCACCAGGCAGGCCAGCAAAGCCAAATTCATCGGTTCCGTTTCCACTGTTCGTCCAGCCTTTGTTGGATTTAAGTTTTTTTCCGGCGTTTTTTCCGATGTACGATTCCAAAGCGGCATACTCATCGCTCGTCGGCAAGTGCCAGCCAGCGGGGCAAACCTTTTTCGCTGTTTTCCAGTCGTAGAGTCTGCCATACTTTTTACACATCGACTCGTCGTCATTGTAACACCAGGAACCTTCTGGAGTCTTGATGTTCAAGTTCTCGGCCATCCAGACCTGGTCACCAATTTTTACAGATTTGAGTTGATTTTCTGAAGAATTCTTTATGCATCGAACAACAGAGGCAACTTCAACCATATTCGTAGAATTGCTAAAAAAGCGATCGTCACCACTCAACACACGGAAATACGTATAGGAGCCACTATCCGTCGATGTCCAAAATGTGGTAAAGTTTCCTTGATAATCAAATTTACCATCATAATATTGACCAGTGGGCAACGCGTTAAAGCCAAATTCGTCGGTTCCGTTTTTATTTTCGTTCCAGCCTGTTTTTGATTTCAGTCTTTTGCCGGCCTCTTTTCCAAGATATTCCGCCAATGCAGCAAATTCATCATCCGACGGCAGATGCCAGCCTGTGGGGCAAGACATTCTAGAGGCTTCCTTGTCATAAAAGCGCCCGTACTTTTTGCAATTTTCTTCCTTGTTGTTCAAGCACCAGGATCCACGGGGAGTCTCGATACTGGAATTCCTGGACATCCATATCTGATTGCCGATTTTTACGCTGGGAATAGAACTGCCTACCTTGTGACGATACTTAACGGTCTTGCGGTATTCCAGATTAAGACTATCCAAGACCTCGTTGCCCAATTCTATTTTTGAGCAGAGAGGAACAGCACCCTTGTATGGGGTTACGCCGACCTTTTTTCCATCCACAAAGACAACCTCTTCTTTAGGAACACCGTTCTCCTCCGCCGAAAGTTCCAAGCCGGCCTCTGCACTTTTCAAGGCCTGGTCAACAATCTGGGTTTCACCAAGGGAAATGCGAATGTCAAATTCTAGAGGTTCGTAGCACTTGTGGGAAATATTCACATGATGCTTTCCTTTGGAAAGCCAGTTAACTCCCATCTTTGCACCTTTGCCGTCGATGGTTACCCTTGGAGGGATATCGTGACTATATGCAGTTTGCAAATCCAGAACGCCGAACTTCGGTGCAAGAGACAGGGTAACATTCTTGCTGTTTTCGGTAACGTTCACAACGGTATCCTTGTCAAAATAATATTCCTTGCCAAGGACAAGGCGATGGTTTCCTTCTGGCAGTTCAACGCTGCAGGGAGTTCTCTTACAACTGGCAACGGGGCGGCCATCTACGGCAACCAGCGCTCCAGCAGGATTACTCGCAATCTTTACCAGGCGAAGTTTATCACCCCCCACAACATAATCTTCCTTGACATTGTAGAACACAGGCGTTTCATGTTTCTTTATCAGAGGACTAAAAAGGGAACCTACCTTTTGTTCCAGCAAATTTGCCAGTTCATCCACGCTGGCTGCTCGTTCGGAAATAGAACTTACCAGGTTGTTATCTGCAGTGCTGTAAAGTTCTATCGTTATATAAAGGCTTGTGCCCATCTCGTCAATTCTACCTTGGCAGATGTAGTCGGCAGAAATGTTCTTACCCGTTTCCACAAGGCAACTGCCTTCGCACTCCTCGATGGACTTTCCCGGCGGCAGCATCTGGAAGATGTTTTCACGGGTCATGATTACAAAATCCTTGGGCAGAACCTTGCGGGCCTCGGACCGGATTTTGTCGGCCACGTATATCTTTTCATTGGTTTTTACGACCTTGGAATAAGTATCCAGGATGGCGACAAACGTTTCTGCATTGGCGGAAACTGCCAGGACTACTAAAAGGACTATACAGAGCATACGAGACATGGGGTAAACCTCACTTCACTTCTTTCAGGAAATCTTCGTATTCGTAAATGTAGTCAGAGGCATCGTAATGCTCTGAGGCAAGGACCATGCAGACAGCTCCACTGCTGAAGTTCTCGATTTCGCGCCAGGTCATGGTGGGAATGTACAAGCCCCTGTAACTGCGGTTCAGGGAGAACTTTTGACGGTTCTTGCCGTTATCCAGCACGACGTCGAAACTGCCGCTGGCCGCAATGATCAACTGACGTAGTTTGCGGTGGGCGTGCCCCCCGCGGGTGGCTCCCCCCGGAACGTCGTACAGGTAGTACAGGCGCTTTATTTCGAAGGGGATGAGCTCGCCTCCTTCGACGACGCTCAGGTTGCCGCGTTGGTCATGGGCAATGGGAATGTCAATCAGCTGCGGTTCGTTCCAGTTCATGGATTGTAATATAGTAATTTACGATGCGGGGGAATCCCCCTGGACCCATCCAGGGCTTCATGCGATCAAACAACTATCAAACAACTTTTTAAAACGGGATCACTATTGTCCAAAATAAAAATTTTTTATTCATAAATCGGCATAATTCGCAAAATTA
>JABUUR010000479.1 GCA_021443065.1 Fibrobacter sp. | reverse complement strand
CAAAGCAGAACATGACCATCATCTTGAACGACAACAAGATGAGCATCGCACCCAACGTGGGCGGCTTTAGCAAGTACCTGAACCGCGTGATCTCGGACCCGGTGTACAACAAGATGCGCTCCGACCTGGATCGCCTGATGAAGCGCTTGCCTGGGGTCTTGGGATCTCGCTTCCGCGATTTGTTCTTGCAGGTGGAAAGTGCCGCGAAGACTGCAGTCAAGCCCGGCCAGTTCTTCGAGGACATGGGCATACGTTACTTTGGTCCCATCGATGGCCACGACATCAACGAACTGGTGATGATCCTTGAACGAGTCAAGGCACAGCCGGGCCCCTGCATTGTGCACGTGCTTACCGAAAAGGGCCGCGGCCTGGATGCCGCCGTCAAGAACCCCACCAAGTACCATGGCACGGGGCCCTTCGACCCCGAAAGCGGACTGCCCCTGGTCCCCGGCGGAAAGACTCCGTCCTTGACCAGCGTCTTTGGAAAGACCTTGCTGGAACTTGCCAAAAAGGACAACCGCATTCTCGGGATTACGGCCGCGATGCCTACGGGTTGCGGCCTGGACATTGTGGCAAAGGAAATGCCCGAGCGTGTAATCGACGTGGGCATTGCCGAAGAGCATGCCGTGACCTTTGCGGCAGGCCTTGCCTGCGATGGCGTTGTGCCTGTGGTGGCCATCTACTCTTCGTTTATGCAGCGGGCCTACGACCAGATTATCCACGACATCGCATTGCAGAAACTCCATGTGGTGCTGGTGCTGGATCGCGCGGGTCTGGTGGGTGCCGACGGCCCAACCCATCACGGCGCCTTCGACCTGTCTTTCTTGCGTACCGTGCCGGGCATTACCATTCTGGCGCCTTCCAACGAAAACGAACTGCGCGACATGCTGACCGCCTCCATCGATATGCCCGGAGTGGTCGCCATTCGCTACCCCCGCGGTACAGCCTTGGCCGAACAGATGGGACCGTCCATCGAGAATTTCGATGTCTGCAAGCCCAGGGTTGTTGAACAGGGCAAGGACATATTGCTCATGGGTGCGGGTTTCATGACAAATGAACTGAAAAAGACTGCAAGTGTCTTGCGGGAGAACGGATACAACCCGACCCTGGTGGACGCCCGCGTGGTCAAACCTCTGGACCAGGAATGTTACCGCACCCTCCTGGACAGCCACAAGGTGATTGTCACCCTGGAGGACAATACCTTGGTGGGCGGCTATGGTTCTGCCGTTGGTGAAATGCTTCTGGATCTCGGATATACGGACAAGCGTTTGCTCCGCTTCGGACTTCCGGACAACTTTGTGGAACAGGGTGAAATCCCTGCCCTCTTTAAACTCTTGAAAATTGACGGGGAATCCGTCGCCAAACAGATTCTGGACAAGATCCAGTAATGGAAAACATTATGAGCGAAGAAAACAACGAAAAGCGTACCGTGAGATCCACTCTCAACCGTAAGTTCGGCGTCAGCGAAGCATCCGACCGCCGCAATCCCCGTCGTGACGGTGACAGCCGTGGCGACCGCAAGTCCTTTGGCGACCGTCCTTCCTTCCGTGGAGATCGCGATGATCGTCGTGACGACCGCCCCCGCCGCGATGGCGACCGCCCGTTCTTCCGTGGTGACCGCGATGAACGTCGTGACGACCGCCGCCACGAAGATGGGGAACGCGAAGGCCGCCCCTTCGACCGTGAACGTCGCCCCCGTCGCTTTGGGGACCGCCCCTTCGGTAATCGTGGCGAACGCCGCGGCCGCTTCGGCGACGAACGCCGCCCCCATCGCGAATTTGCACAGGCAGGCGCTCCCATCTACCGCCAACGCCCCGAGGAGCAGCAGACCGAGGCTGTAGAGGAAGTCCTGGACGAAGCCGCATTGGAAGCCCGCGTCGCCCAGGTCGAGTCCAACGAAGACGCTGTTGCTAATCCTCCCTGGTTCAAGAAGCTTCTGGCACTTACCACGGAAAAGGGCCGCGAACGCGAAGGCCGTTTCCTTGGGGAAGGCGTTCATGTGGTGGAGGAACTGGTAAAGCACCATCGCGAACTGGTCAGTTCCGTGTACATGGTAGAAGGCTTTAACGACGAATCCCTCATCGAGGCAATCAACGAGGCTGAGATCAAGATCAACATCTTGACCGAAGCCCAGATGAAGCAGTTGGCTTCCACGGTGACTACCCAGGGTATCGTGGCTGTCGCCCGCATTGCAAGTTCCAAGCCCGTTTACGACACCAGCCGCAGCGTTCTCACCTTGGTGGATGCGGTACAGGACCCGGGTAACCTGGGCACCCTTTTCCGTACCAGCCTGGGTTTTGGCTCCGACGGCATGATTCTTGGCCGCGGTACCGTAAGCCCCTTCAATCCCAAGGTGGTCCGCGGATCCTCGGGCACCTTCCTGCGCGTCCCGTTTGAATTTGACGTGGACCTCATCGATAAAATCAATTTCCTTCGCAGCAAGGGCTACACTATCATTGCGACGGATTTGCACGGCAAGCAGAGCCTCCGTGAAATTCCCAGCCACAAGTTGCGCAAGATGGCTTTCCTCGTTGGTAACGAGGGCGCGGGTACCAATCCCTACTTTATCGAACTGGCCGACGAAACCGTCAAGATTCCCATGAGCAGCGACCTTGAATCCCTCAACGTTGCCGTCGCCCATGGTATCCTTTCTTACGAGGCCGCCCAGATCCAGGACGAACTGAAGTAGGATTTGCCGCCATAAAAGTAGTTTGAGGTTAAGAATGAATTTTCACGAACGTCTAGAACAGCGCGTGGCCAAGTGCGGAAATCCCGTCTGCATGGGCATGGATCCGGTGATGAAACTTATCGACCCTTGCGTGTCTGCAGGTTCCGCCGAAGATAAGATCAAGCGTTTTTATTCCGAGATTTTGGAATGCTGCCTAAGGCGCAACGTGCAGCCTGCCGTTGTCAAGCCCAACAGCGCCTACTACGAGTGCGTGAGCGTACAGGCAATGCTTACCTTGCAGCAACTCATTGCGGATTATCGCAGTGCGGGCATTCCCGTGATTCTCGATGCCAAGCGCGGCGACATCGGCAAGTCCAGTGCGGCGTACGCTGCCGCGGCTTTCGACGTGTACAAGGCCGACATGGTTACGGTTTCCCCTTGGATGGGGTCCGATTCCGTGAATCCCTTCGTTCGCGAAAATTCCGAGAACGGAGCCTATGTGCTGCTCCGTACCAGCAACAAGGGCGCCCACGATTTCCAGGACATGTCTGTAATTTGCAGCGACGACCCTCGTGACGTGAACGAGGCCTTCTATTCTGTCGCCGACAAGATTTTTGAATGGGATGGCGACAAGGGTTTCTTTGGTGCGGTGGTCGGCGCCACCCACCCCGAGGAACTTGAAAAGATTACCGCCTACTGCGTCGCCCATCGGCACGAGATCCCCTTCTTGATTCCGGGCGTGTCTATTCCCGGGGTGCCCGGCGGTCAGGGCGGCGACGCAAGGACTGTCCTTACGGCGATCAAGAACGGCGGAGGAAAGCGCAAGTTCCATGTACTGAACAGCTCCAGCGGCTTGAACTTTGCCTACCAGCGTAGCGGAAATCCCGAGAACTTCGCAGGCGAATGTGTCGATGCCTTGGAACGCCTGGCAGAGGCTTGCCAAGTCTAGGGGCCTTTTGCCGAACTCCTTTACCGAGCCCGATGAGATTTGCTATGCGTTACCTGGCTGTCCTGATTCTTGCGGTTGCTGTAGTCGCCTCGGCCTTTTATTTTTCGAAGCCGTTGCCTAGCACGAATTTTGACGAATCTTTCTTGCCGAAGGCTTCGTCTGTTCGTTATGTGGCTGCAGGCCACGATGCCACGGTGGCGGGCCTTTTCTGGATCAAGGGCCTTACCGATCTTGGCGAAAGTTACCTGACGGGCAAGGAATACGGCTACCTGAGCCATGTGGCAAACTTGTGCACGGAATTGGATAGTTTGTTCTACATTCCCTATTACTTTGTCGGTAGTGTCACTCCCTCCAGCGCCCAGGATACCTCCGATTTTGTGGTGATGCGTCGGGCGATCCGGAACTTTCCCCAGGAATGGCGCCTGGCCGTGAGTTTTGCCCTGCGCCTTGCCAACGGCCCCTATCCCGACAAGAAAGCCGCCGCCGATGTGATGCGCCCTTACTTTGACAGCCCCGACACCACCATTCCCGTCCACATCCGCACGATGTACCGTTCCTTTGAACTTGACGGGGAACAGACCGAGATTGCGGTGGAAATGATCTTGAACGACGTGCTTCAGCCCCGGTTCAAGAATTTCCGTGAAAGTTTTTACTTTAAACTTCGCCGTGCCTTGGGCTATACCGGGCTTATCGGTGACTTAGAAAAGGACGTAGTCCTTAACAAGATCAAGACCGTCGTAGACGACATGGCCGAAGGCAAAATTCATCCGTCGGTGGCCTACAGGACCTTGCTTTCCATGAAGCATGTGAAACCGCCTGAAGAAGACTCCGCACAGAAAGAAACTGCCGCAGACGATGCCGTGAAGGAAACCGCGGTGCAAGATTCCGTCGCACGGAACTAGAACTTTTCAAGGGCTGTCTTGGACCTCTTTCGTTTATTCTCCGCAGCGCTTTGCGTTGTTGGGCAGGCCCATCAATTCAAAGGCGTTCTTGCAGCGGAGCCTTAGGTCTTCTTTTTCCTTTGCCGGAGTGCCCTTGAGTTGTGCGCGGTAGTAAAGGATGGATGCCGTCATGTAGGGCTTGTTTGCTTGAATGGATTTTTGCTCGGCAACCTTGTAAAGGGAATCGGCTTCGACCTCATCTTGGAGGATGTTGGCAATCCGAGCCGCGGTAAAGGCGTAGAACCCGCCCTTCTTATTGGAGTTCTTGCCTGCCAGGTTCAAGAAATTATTGGCATCGTCCCCCTGCCTTACGCCTGCATGGGCTATGGCGCATTCCCCGTAGAATGCTGCCCGGGTAGATTCGTCGGCGGCCTTGACCAGGTCTTCTTCAAGACTTTTGCAGGTCTTGACTGCGCCCTTGTAATTTTCCTGTGCAGAAGCCAGCGCCATCTGGACCTTGGCCAACTGCACCTTTGTGTTCTTGTCCAGGGCTTCGGGGCGTACCACGGACAGCAGGGAGTCTGCGAAGGCAAAATCCAGGCTCATGGTGCGGATCTGCGCCATACCAATCAGGATGCGCCCTTCGGAAAGAAGATCGGCTTCCTTGCGGCTGGCGAGGAGTGCCCGTTCCAACTGGCCGTAACCCTTGGCGAACTTACCGCTGTCGAAGGACCGTTGGGCCCGCAAGGAAAGCACCCCGGATTCAGAGGCGTGAGCAACGCCCATGGCTCCGGCCAAGGCCATTGCAAACGCTGCAAAGCGAATCGCGTGTCTGGGTTTGCGGGTTACCATAGGGTCTCCACCATGAAGGGTACGGAGTCTCTCTTGGGCATGGACCTGCGGATGATCCACATGTTGGAAATGCCGTCCATCAAGTCGTCTGCGTTCTGCAGGGTGGCTTCGGTGGCCTCCATGAAGTCGCCCAGGCCCGTGGTGATGTTGCCCATTTCGCCCAGGAGGTTGTCGGCCTTGGACATGGTCTGCTCGATGTTTCCGACCATGACGCCTACGCTACCCATCAAGGTGTCCACCTTCTGTGGCAGGGGCTTCAGGTCGGCCATGAGTCCGTTGACGTCGCCTGCGATGACATCCACCTTGCCCATCAAGTCGGGCACGCGGTAGTTCAGGGTATCCACCAGGAACGAGGTCTTGTGCAACAGGTTCTTGCCGGAGTAGGTGATTTCGTCCAGTCGGGTGAGTTGCCTGTTCAGGTTGTCGTACAGCAGGCGGCTTCCGAAGAGCGCACCTACAGTGGTGCCTGTATCCATGGCCATATCCAGCAGGCTGCCCACACCGTCGATCAGGTCGTCTACACGTCCCAGAAGTTCGTTGGCGGCTTCAAGAACCGTTTCGATATCCTGTGCCTGTCCTGGGGGCAGAAAGTCGCCGTCTTGCAGAACGCGGCCCTTGCGGTTTACGTCGATGTTGATGACACGGGCCGAAATCAAGTTCTGGTCGCGTATGGCGAATACGGTGGCGCTGTCGGTTATCCAGTTCTGGTACTGCTTGCGGATTACGAATTCCATGCGTACGCCGTCGTCCTTGATCTCCAGGCTGGAAATCTGGCCCACGTCTACACCGCTGATTTGAACACGGGTTCCCGGACGCAGGCCGAATGCCTTTTCGAAGGTGCTGTGGAGCCGGTACTCCTCGACGCCGATCATTCCGGAGGAGAAAAGTTTGGCATAGAGAACCACTGCAAAAACCATTACGGCGGCAGTGAATAAAATTCCGACCAGAAGGCCGGAAATTTCCATCCAGTTGATCCGCTTCAAAGGTTTAAATGCCATGGTAAGAAATATATAAATAATTCTTTACGCATGATAAATCTCACATAATTATGCCTTAAAATTGTATAAAAAAAGGGGCACCAGTAAAACCCTGTGGAAAAATGTACTTTGTGAGGTCGGGGGCTTCGCCCCCTGGAGGCATGAGGTCGGCTGTTTCACAGCCTGGAGCAGTTAGCCCGGAGCTCAAACCTCAAAGCGAAGCGAACTTATCACCGACAACTGATAACCGACAACCGATAACCGACAACTGAATACCAAGTATTACCTGACACACGATTTTGCAGGTGGTCCAAAAATAGCCGTGCAAGTTGCTATTTTGTAAAAAAAGTACAAGCCAGGTTGAAATACGGATTTAATATGGATTTCTTTGAGTTTTTGAACTACGCCGTGACACCGTACCACACGGTGGATTTTTTGAAAAAGGCCCTTTCGGTAGAAGAGGTTGCCCTGATGGAAAGGGGCGGCGCCCTGATTGCGGCACGCATGCCCCGCAAGTGCAGTTCGCAGTCCAGGTTCCGCATTGCCCTTGCCCACACGGATTTCCCGGCACTGAAAATTTCACCCAACCCGGACAAGGGAGGGGCCGGTGTCTGCACCCTCCATTCCGAGATTTACGGTAGCCCCCTGTTTACCAGCTGGCTGGACCGGGACCTTGGTTATGCAGGTCTACTGGCCATTGAAAAAGACGGCAGGCTGGAATCCAGGCTGGTCCGTGGCGATAGGCTTTTCCGCATTCCCCAGTTGGCCATACACCTGAACCGCAACGTCAACCAGGAGGGGCTGAAGGTGAACCCCCAGACGGACCTGGACGCCCTCTGGTGTGCCGCTTCCGGTTGCGCAAGCGCAAAGGATGCGGGGGCGAAATTCGTGGATGCCTTGCAGGCTGAACTTCTCGAAGGGGAACGCCTTCTGGATTTCGACATCCAGTTGTTCGACGCCCAGGGGGCAAACGCTGGGGGCTTTAACGGGGAATGGATCTACTCCGGCCGTCTGGACAACTTGAGCAGTTGCCATGCCATTGCCCAGGGGATTCTCCAGGCAAAGCCAGATGAAAATGATTTTTTAATCGCAGCCTTCATGAACAACGAAGAGGTAGGCAGCAATACTCGCGAAGGGGCTGCCGGCAATTTCTTGAAGTCCAGCCTGGAAACTCTGTGGAAAACATCTTGGCCCGAGGATGGCGCGGATTTCGAGCAGGCCCTGTCCCAGTCGCTTGCGTTGTCCATCGACATGGCCCATGCCGCCCATCCAAACTTCGTCCAGAAACATGAGGCTAACCACGCCCCTGTTCTTGGCGGTGGCATCGTCTTAAAGACCAACGCCCAAAAACGCTATGCCAGCGATGTGATGTCTTCGGCCCGGTTCAAACTGCTTTGCGAACAAGCGAACGTCATTCACCAGACCTTTATCACCCGCAACGACATGCCCTGCGGCAGCACGGTGGGCCCTACCGTTTCTGCGGCCCTGGGAATACCCACGGTGGACGTCGGCGAACCCATGCTCAGCATGCACAGCATACGCGAGATGATAGCCCTCAAGGACCATCAAGACATGGTTACGCTCCTCAAGGTATTCATGGGCGGGTGACTCAATTGGGAAAAACCGCTGTAGTTTTGTATATTGGTGTTCGACTAGGAAAATGGATATGCGATTGAACGTTTTTTTTATGGCTTTGTTGTTGAGCGTGGCGGCTGTTTTTGCGCGCCCCATCAACGATGGAAACAAACTTTTTGCCGCCGGAGACTATGCAGGCGCGCTTGAAAAATACATGAAGGCTCGCGAGGCCGAACCTGCGGACCCTCTGTTGTTCTACAACATCGGAACCTGCCAGTACAAGTTGGGCAATTACGAAGAAGCCAAGAAGGAGTTGGAAAGTGCCGTGCGCATGCCGGACACAAGGCTTGCGGCAAAGTCCGCCTACAATCTGGCGAACACCCATTTTCGCATAGGCGAAAAGGCGAGCGAACCTAGCGCAAGGATTGCGTCGTGGCGCGAATCCGTGGCTTACCTGAAAAAGGCCATCGACCTGGATAACAAATTCGAAAACGCCAAGAAGAACGTGGAAATTGTCCAGCGAAAACTTAAGGAGGAACTGGACAAGCAAAAGGAAAACCAGGACCAGAACCAGGATAACGAAAACGACCAGAAACAACCTCCCTTGAGCGAAAAGGCCAAGGAAGCCTTGGCGCGGGCCCTCCAACTGAGCAAGGACGGCAAGTACGAAGAGGCCAAGCACCTTTTGGAAAACATCATTGCCGAAGATGAAACCGCGGGCCAGTTGAACGGGCATGTGCAGCGCATTGACGATGTCATGGAAATCAAGGCGGGACGTAAGCCCAAGGCAAAAATCGATGCCAGCAACACCGATAACGACCTGGAGGTAATCTGATGTTTAGACGAAAAAGTTTTGCGTCGGGTGTCGTTCTAAAGGCTGCAAAGAATCTGGCAGTTGTACTTTGCCTCATGTCGGTTTGCGCCTTTGCTGCCCCGAAGTCCGCCAGCGCCTACTATGGCGATGCCGCGTTCCAGTACATCGAAAATCGCCTGCCTTCCGCGGAGATTACATGCAACGAAGGCTTGCAGTACTACCCCAACGACCAAAAACTTCAAATGCTCCTGGACCGCATTAAAGAAGCCAAGGAAGAACAGAAAAACGAGAACCAGAAAAAAGATCCTAAGAACGATCAGAACGACGATCAGAACAAGGACCAGGACCAGAATCAAGAGCAGAACCAGGATCAAAATCCGGGGGAATCAAGTTCCAGCCAAGGCGACGACCAGCAGAACCAGAATGGCGGCGGACAGTCCAGTTCCAGCAATGGGGCTGAATCTTCCAGCAGCGAAGGCGGCGCAGGAGAACAGAACCAGCCGCAGCAACCCGAGGAACAGTCCAGCGATAGTCAGGGAGAACAGCCCGAAATGCCCCCGGAAGTTCCCGAAGGCCAGATGAACCCTGCCGACGCCGCCCAGCTGCTAAAGGACTTTGACGAGCAGAACGGCGAACGCAAGCCATGGAAACCAGTCCGTGGCCAAGCCCGCCCTGCCAAGGACTGGTAAGGCGAATCCAAGAGCATGCTCGCATGATCTCGCGTGAGCCGAAAGT